>JAJTXO010000398.1 GCA_021463315.1 Caldilineales bacterium
GGTGGATCAAGTCAGACTGCTGGCGCCGTGCCAGCCCAGCAAGGTGATCTGCATTGGGCGCAACTATCTGGAGCACGCGGCCGAGCATGGCGTCGATGTGCCGGCCGAGCCGCTGATCTTCCTCAAGCCGCCCAGCGCGGTGATTGGGCCGGATGAGGCGGTGAGACTGACGCCGCTCAGCCAGCGCGTCGAGCATGAGGCGGAGCTGGTGGTGGTGATGGGACGACACGCCCGCGATCTGACGCCGGCGACCGCGCTGGCCGCGGTGTTGGGCTACACCTGCGGCAACGATGTCACCGCGCGCGATCTACAGCGCCGCGACGGCCAGTGGAGCCGCGCCAAGGGCTTCGACACCTTCTGCCCGCTGGGCCCCTGGATCGAGACCGATCTGGACTGGCAAGAGCAGCAGGTGGAGTGCCTGGTCAACGGCCAGGTGCGCCAGTCTGGCCACACCCGCGACATGGTCTTCGGCGTGCCTGAGCTGTTGGCCTATGTCAGCGCGGTGATGACGCTGGAAGCGGGGGATGTGCTGATGACCGGCACGCCCGCCGGTGTGTCGCCGCTGCACGCGGGGGACAGCATGGTCACCTCCATCAGCGGCATCGGCGTGTTGCGCACCCCGGTGGGCGACATCGGGTCGTCCGCCTAGATTTTTCGTGTAGCCAACAAGACTACGCGGACAGCTCTCTTTATCTCACCCGGACGAAAAAATACGCTACACGAATCGAGCCGGGCGCACCTCGGCTTTCGTACTTCTGAAGCAGTTACAACCATGACAAGACCAATCGTAGCCCTGGTCGGGCGGCCCAATGTGGGCAAATCGACCCTGTTCAATCGCATCGCGGGGGAGCGCATCGCCATTGTCGAGGACCTGCCCGGCACGACGCGCGACCGGCTGTACGCCGACTCTGACTGGTCGGGCGCGCCTTTTACGCTGGTGGACACCGGCGGCATCGAGCTGGTGGAGGGCGATCCTTCGGGCGCCAACGTGCGCCGCGGCGGCGAGCCGCTGAGCGTCAGCTCGGCCAGCTTTCGCCGCGAGATTCGCGAGCAGGCGCAGATCGCCATCGACGAGGCCGATGTGATCATCTTCCTGGTGGACACCAAAGAAGGCGTCACCGGCGGCGATCAGGATGTGGCCGATGTGCTGCGGCGCAGCCGCAAGCCGGTGGTTTTGGCAGCCAACAAGGCTGACAACCGGACGCGCAGCATGGCCGCGGTGGAGTTCTACGAGCTGGGCCTGGGCGACCCGCTGGACATCTCCGCGCTGCACGGCCTGGGCGTGGGCGATCTGCTGGACGAGGTGGTGAAATCTTTCCCCATCCGCGAGGAAGAAGCGGAGGACGACGCGCTCAAGATCGCGATCCTGGGCCGGCCCAACGTGGGGAAGTCGTCGCTGCTCAACGCGCTGTTGGGCCAGGATCGCTCCATCGTCAGCGAAATCCCTGGCACCACGCGCGACGCCATCGATATGCGCCTGGACTGGCAGGGGGAGCCGGTGGTGCTGATCGACACCGCGGGCATCCGCCGCCGCGGACGGGTGGAGCAGGGCGTGGAGAAATATAGCGTGATGCGCGCCCTGCGGGCCGTCCAGCGGGCCGATGTGGTGGCGCTGGTGATCGACGCGGCGCAAGGTCTGACCGCGCAGGATGCCCACGTGGCGAGCTACGCCCTGGACGAGTGGAAGGGGATGATCCTGCTGATCAACAAATGGGACCTGGTGGAGAAGGACTCCAACACCATGAACGAGTACACCCGCAGCCTGCAGGCGGAGCTGAAATTCATCGACTATGTGCCGATGCTCTTCATCTCGGCGTTGACCAAGCAGCGGGTGCAGAAGGTGATCCCGCTGGCGCAACACGTTCAGCAAGAACGCAGCACGCGCATTCCTACGGCGGCGCTGAACAAGCTGGTGCAGGACGCGGCGGTCAAGCACCGGGCGCCCAGCAAGACCGGCAAGCAACTGCGCATCTACTACGCCAGCCAGGTGGAGGTGGCGCCGCCGACCTTCATGTTTTTCGTCAACGATGTGGAGCTGGTGCATTTCACCTACCGGCGCTATCTGGAGAACCAAATTCGGCTGGCGCACCCCTTCGAGGGCACGCCGATCAAGCTGCTCTTCCGCAACCGGACCGAGCGCGAAAAATGAAACGGATAGCTGACTGCTCAGCCCAAGAGTTCGGAAGTCGCTGTGCGGCGACTTCCGAACTCTTCCAGTAACCCGTGAAGCGTGAAGAGCCGCATGAGTAGCAAACGCGTTGAACCGCGCCGCTGGCTGCGCACCAACTGGCTGGAGCTGTTGATCCTGCTGGCGTTGGTCGTCGCCTGCACCTGGCTGCTGACCGCCGGTCAGGCCATCTGGCAGGTGGTGCGGCCCCAGCCCAGCCCGACGCCGGCGGCCGCGGGCGCGCTGGCTGACTTCGATGCGCAGCGCGCGGCGGGCGTGCTCAGCTTTCTGGCCGCGCTGGGGCCGCGCACAGCCGGCAGCGATGCGTTGAGCGTGACCGCCGAGCGCATCGAGCGAGAGCTGGCCGACAACGGCTGGCAGGTTGAGACGCAGCTTTTCGAGCTGGACGGGGTGGCCCGGCGCAACATCATCGCCCGCGCCGGCGCCGGCGCACCCCTCGCGCTGTTAGGTGCGCACTACGACGCCAGCCCGCTGGCGGATCGCGATCCGAACGAGGCCAACCGCGCGCTGCCGGCGCCAGGGGCCAACGACGGCGCCAGCGGCGTGGCTGTGCTGCTGGAGCTGGCGCGCACGCTGGAACCAGAGAGCCTGCCCGGCCCGGTGTGGCTGGTCTTCTTCGACGGTCAGTATGACAGCCAGGGCGAGGCTGTGGCGGCCGGCGTGCAGGCCTTCATCGACCAAAGCGACCCGGCTGAACGACCGCCGGCCGCGGTGGTGCTGGATCTGCTGGGCGGTGTGGCGCAGCAGTTCACCATCGACCCCGCGGCCGATCAGGCGCTCAGCCAGCAGATCTGGGCGCTGGCCGAACAGCTTGGCTACAGCGGCTGGTTTGCGCCGGAGGTGCAGCCTGGCCTGAACCTGGGCCAGGCTGCCCTGAACAGCGCTGGCATGGCCACCGCGGTCATCGCCGGCAGCGACAATCCTGACTATCGCACGCTGCAAGACACGCCCGAGCGCATCGATCCACAGGGCCTGGCCCGCGTCGGCCAACTGCTGCGGGCGTTTTTGGAGGGAAGGAAGTAGATTGGTAGATTGGTAGATTGGTAGAGAAGTAGGAAGTAGACAAGGAAGGAAGTAGGAAGTAGACAAGGAAGGAAGTAGACAAGGAAGGAAGTAGGAAGTAGTGCCGATCTGCCACCTGGTCCACTTGGCCGTTCAGCATTCACCAATTTACCATTCACCAATTCACCAATTTACCATTCACCAATTTACCATTCACCAATTCATCATTCATCATTCATCATTCATCATTCACCAATCTACCATTCACCAATCTACCAATTTACCATTCACCAATCTACCCCTTCCCAATACGGAGTAACCAAGCTATGCATCCTGCACAACGACTGAACAATGTTCCTATGTATGTCTTCGCGGCTCAGGGGGCGCGGCTGCGCAAGCTGGCCGCCGAGGGTTTGGACATCATTCGCATGGATATCGGCGAGCCGGACGCACCGCCGCCGGCCTTTATCATCGACGAGCTGGAGCAGCAGAGCCGCAATCCCAAGAAGCATGGCTACGCGGGCTATGGCGGCACGCCCGAGCTGAAGCAGGCGATCGCCAGCTACTATCAGCGCCGCTTCGGCGTGGAGCTGGACCCGGTCAGCGAGACCCTGCCGCTGTTGGGCTCCAAAGAGGGGCTGGCCAACATCGCGCTGGCCTGGCTGGATCCTGGCGACCTGGCCATCGTGCCCGATCCCGGCTATCCCACCTACCAGATGGGCGCCAAGATGGCCGGCGCGGAGGTCTACTTCACGCCGCTGGAGCCGCGGCTGGGCTGGCTGCCCGACCTGGAAGCGATCCCGGCCGAGGTGGCCAGCCGGGCGCGGCTGATGTGGGTCTCCTATCCCAACAACCCCACTGGCGCGGTGGCCCCCTTCAGCTTCTACGAGGAGGCAGTGGCCTTCTGTCGCCGCTATGACATCCTACTCTGCTCCGACCTGCCCTATGCCGACGTGACCTTCGACGGCTATGACGCGCCCAGCGTGCTGGCGGTGCCGGGCGCCAAAGAGGTGACGCTGGAGTTCAATTCGCTGAGCAAGAGCCACCACATGGCTGGCTGGCGGGTGGGCATGGCCGTGGGCAACGCGACGGCGGTCAAGGCGCTGTTGCAGATCAAGAGCAACGTGGACAGCGGCATCTTCCGGCCAGTGCAGGACGCGGCCACGGTCGCGCTGAACAGCGACTCGGGCTGGATGGTCGCGCGCAACGAGATCTACCGCCAGCGGCGCGATCTGGTGCTGGAGACCATTCGCAGCATCGGCATGGTGGCCGAGACGCCCCAGGCCGGGCTCTACATCTGGGCCTTGCCGCCCAAAGGCTATGGTTCCCAGGAGTTCGCCGACAAGGTGTTGCTGGAAACCGGCGTTGGCTTCACCGCAGGGGACGCGTATGGCCCCAGCGGCGTCGGCTACATCCGCATCAGCCTGGGCACCGAAACGGCCAAGATCGAAGAGGCCATGGCGCGGG
>JAJTXO010000399.1 GCA_021463315.1 Caldilineales bacterium
TTCAGTATCCTCTGATGGATCGACTTGGTTTGAGGGCGGAGTTTGGCGGACGGCGGCGGACGGCGATCACGCGTTTCAGTATCCTCTGATGGATCGACTTGGTTTGAGGGACGTGCCGATGGTGGGACTAGGGGATATTTACGTTGGTTTCAGTATCCTCTGATGGATCGACTTGGTTTGAGGGACGCAGCCACCGTCCCCATCCACGTCCAATCCACTGTTTCAGTATCCTCTGATGGATCGACTTGGTTTGAGGGCACCGGATGGGTCGTGGTATCGGCGGACGGGGACGCTGTTTCAGTATCCTCTGATGGATCGACTTGGTTTGAGGGCTGGGATCCGTATTCAACTGGGGCAACGGCGTTGATTGTTTCAGTATCCTCTGATGGATCGACTTGGTTTGAGGGTGGCGGCGAGGCCGATAATGACGACGCCTTGGACGAGTTTCAGTATCCTCTGATGGATCGACTTGGTTTGAGGGCCCTTGACCTTAAGAATATGCTTGCACTCCCGGCGCGTTTCAGTATCCTCTGATGGATCGACTTGGTTTGAGGGCACTCCCGGCGCGGGGTGTGCCGCGTCCAGGCTGGACGTTTCAGTATCCTCTGATGGATCGACTTGGTTTGAGGGATGCAGCGCCTTGAAGCCAGCGCCCTGCTGCGCGGCTGTTTCAGTATCCTCTGATGGATCGACTTGGTTTGAGGGAACGCCGAAGAAGAGGCGCGGATCAGGGAGATGTGGGTTTCAGTATCCTCTGATGGATCGACTTGGTTTGAGGGCGGTGCAACGTTGGCTCCCACAATGCAAACAGCATGTTTCAGTATCCTCTGATGGATCGACTTGGTTTGAGGGGACGGAAGCCCTTCGGGTGCGTGTAATGCGATCCACGGTTTCAGTATCCTCTGATGGATCGACTTGGTTTGAGGGCAAACAGCCCTAGCGATAATAGGGCGTTATCGCTAGTTTCAGTATCCTCTGATGGATCGACTTGGTTTGAGGGGCATTGCGTGGTTTGGCCGTCTTGCTTGCTCGCAGGTCTCACTGGACCCTTGGCGCGGCTCTTGGACGTTTGTAGCGCTTCCATTTCGCGACCTCTCAACGTGATTTGCCCCTCTGAAAGGGCTGATTTCGCAGATCGATTCTTGTCCGCTTCAGGGCCTGATTTTCGGGGCGTGGCGCTTTGTTTTGAGACAATCCAAACCCTTTCTGGGTGCTCAGCCAGCCTTCACCGCGCTGCCAAGCCTGATTTGCGAAAGCAGCCCTTGCATGGCCCTAAAACAGATCGTTGCAAAAACGGCGAAACTCACAGTTGATGCAGCGCGCCTTGGCCGCTGTAGGCTCGGGCATGGTCTGCTGGCTGATCATCGCACGCATGGTCGCCACCTGGCTGCACAGCCCGGAGCGCAGCCGGCCAGTCAGCTTGATCTCCTCAGCTCGCCGTTCGGGCAACAGATAGAGAAAGCCACGCCGCACCGGAATCTGCCACGCTTCCTCGATCAGCTCGGCATAGGCGGCCAGTTGCTGATGATAGTGTCTGGCCTCGCCGTGCTGGCTGAGCTTGTAGTCCACCGGGATCGCTTCGTGCTGGCCCAGCACGATCACCATGTCCATGCGGCCGCTCAGCCCCAGCCGCTCCGAGGTCAACGCTACGTCGAAGCGCCGCTCGCCTTCGCTGAGACCATATGCCCGCAAGCTGCGCCGCGCTTCGTCGCTGGCCGCTTTGTCGTGCAACTCAACGCTGGCCTCCATTTTGTAGGTTGTCGGACGTATCAACGGCAGGCAATAGCTATAGTACACGATGCGCGGGCAATAGGCAAACTGCTTCAGGTCGGTCACTCGCAGATACCAACCTGCTGGGTTCTCTGTGGTGGCTGCTGCAGTCATGGCGCTTTTTCCTTGGCGGCCGGCGCCTCCTGGACCAGTTCCAATCTGTGCGCCCAGTCCGTGGCACACATGCTGAAAAGCTGGATCTTGCCGGCCTTCTTGCCCAGCTTCTTTTTGATCTTGAGCATCAGCTCTTCCTGGTGCGTGCGGCTGAGCTGCCCGGTGAAGGCCGAGTATTGGATGCGATCCAGCCCGTAGTCCAGGCAGAAATCAGCCACTTTGCCGCGCACCCCGTCGTCCGGAATATCGTAAACCAGTAGACAGTTCATAGTCGGTTAACGGTGAGCGGTAATCGGATCACCGGTTACGGGGGCTGGGGACTGGGGACTGGGGACTGGGTGACCGATCACGGATCACCGATCACGGATCCCCGATCACGGATCACCAGCTCATCACGAACGGCTCGTAGCCGGCTCGCTGGCCGCGCACGAAGGTGGCCACATGGCGGGCCTGCATCTGGATGATGCTGCTCAGGGCGTAGCGCTTGCCCTCGAAGCGCTCGGGGCTATCCAGCCGGGCCAGCACCTTTTCGGCCAACAGTCGACGGCTCTCAGGAACCAGCCGCCCCTGCTCATCCAGGGTCACCGGCATGCCCTTGTTGACCATGCCCAGCACCGTCTTGTCCACCACCGGCTGGCGGAACTCCTCGATCAAATCCAACACCAGGCTGGGCTTGCCGGGCCGGTCTACGTGCAGAAAGCCAGCGTAGGGATCCAGCCCAGCCAGCACGCAGGCTCGCTCCACCGCGCCGTAGAGGATGCCATAGCCGTAGTTGAGGGCCGAGTTGAGCGGGTCTGTCGCCCCCTGGGTGCGCCGGCCGGGCCAGTCCAGCTCAGCCAGCAGCAGGCGTCCCACCGCCTCCCAGTACTTCTGCGCGGCCCGCCCTTCGGCCGAGAGCAGACGAAAGCGCAGCTCATCCAGCGTCTCCCCCTCCAGCCGGCGCAGCTCCTCCTCGTGATCGGCCACCTCGCCAGCCAGCAGCCGCACCTCCTCGTACAGCGCCGGATCCTTCTCCTTGCGATACTTGGCCATATACTTCAGCAGCGTTGCCTGGTTGCGGATCTTGCCGGTGGCCATGCCCTTGGCCAGCTCCAGGCCCAGCGGCCCAGCCAGCGCGGTGAGCTGCGCCCGCCGCGTCTCCACTGTGCCAGCCAGCCCGGCCGAGTAGAGCGCAGCATAGGGCTGGCCGTGGCTGCTCAGAAAATGGATCGGAATGCCCGCCTCGGCGCAGGCTTCGATGGCGTCGGCCGACAGGCTGGCTCCGCGCGTGGCAATCAGCACCGTCTCCAGATGCATCAGCGGGGCCTGCTGCACCTTTTCCTTGGTCTTGATGCGCTCCACCTGCAAACGCTCGGAGTGTTTGCCCACAAAGGTGCCATACTCCTCGACGATCAAATGCCTCACAATGCCCATATCTGCCTCCTTCTCACCGCCTTGTCTACCTGTCTACTTGTCTACCTGTCACCTTGTCTATTTCCACCCAGCACTTCCAACACACCCACGCCCTGGGTGCGTTCGAACGCAGCCAACTGAAGGATGCGCTGGATGTCGGCCTGGTTCTCGCGGCTGCCCTGCTGATGCAGCCATTCCAACTGGGCGTCCCACGACCCGCCGAAGCGTCCATTGCGCTCCAACGTCAACAGCACGTCCCCATCGCGCAGATCAGGCAATCGGGGCCGCCGCACGGGCCAAGGCGCGTGCAGCAGCGCCTCCAGCCCAGCCCAGCCGCGCCGATCCTCAGCCCAGACCGTTTCAACGTGCAGCAGCAGCGCCTCCATCTGATCCAGCGCCGCGCGCCAGGCTGGAGCAGCCTCGACCAAGGCCTGGCGCGCCTGCGGCAGCTCCAGCACGCACAGCAGGTATTGCAGCGGCACGGCCATGCCCGCCTCGCGGTCGATGCTCTGGCAGGCCAGCGCGCGCACCTCGTCCACCTCGTCGAACAGCTCCTCGCACAGCATGTGCAGCAGCCCCTCGACCCGATCCGCGTCATCGACTTGAATATGGCCCATCTTGCTACCTCCGATCCGTTCACCGATCACCGTCTGAATCACGGATTGGCACGGATTAGCGGATTACACGGAAGCGGCGCAGCCGCACCGTTCACCGCTTACCGATCACCGATCACCGATCACCGATCACCCTCAGGCTATACCACCCGCTGCCCTTGACCGCGTTCTTGCCGACGTGGGTGCTCATGCCCCAGATCAGCCAGGGCAGCAAGGGCGGCCAGAGCTCCGCCGGCGCGCTGTAGGTGGCCAGGCCGATGAAGCCGCCCAGTTGTTGCTCTCGCTCCAGCCGGCTGGAGCGGCCCTGCACATCCCACCAGCCCGTGTCATCCTGGATCAGCGTCACCTGGTCAGCCAGCGCCAGCAATTCCTGCCAGGCTGGCGGCTCCGTCGCCTGGCCGAAAGTGCGCTGCAGCTCATTGACCCGTTCCAGCAGCCGCTGGAACAGCGGCCGGAACAGCGGCTGATGCACCAGCTTCTTCTCGTGGACGATGCGGGCCGGCGTCAGAAAGCGCAGGCTGAGCTGGCCGCCGTTGGCCTGCAAGCGCTGCGTGATGCGCTCGCTGGCTGCCTGCACCTGCGCGCCGCTCACCGGGTTCTGTGGCGTCTGCACCATCTGCTGGCCCTCGCCCATCAGGGTGCGCCGCGTGGCGGTCAGCGGGTTGACCTCCTCGATAGAGCGCAGCACGAAGCGACCCCGCCGCCAACTCCCCTCTCCCATCCTGGGAGAGGGGCCAGGGGTGAGGGCCTCACTCCCCTCTCC
>JAJTXO010000004.1 GCA_021463315.1 Caldilineales bacterium
GTTGGGGATGCGCTGCCCATTGTGAGATTTCACGGTATAAGCTGCGATGGCCAGCAGGTTGCGCAACACGAGCCGACTCCATAGGCAGCCGCGGCGCAATCCTTGCCAATGTCGGCCGATCAGCCGCAGGTGATTACGCAGCATGTAATAATCGATCACTGGCGATGTAGCGCCTAAGGTCGCTGATACTTCATGCCAGACAAGAGAAGCAGGCACAGCCAGGATCCTGTAGCCGGCTTTGCGTACAGCCAGGCTCCAATCCACCTCTTCAAAGTAAAGGAAGAAACGTTCGTCCATGAGACCCGCCTGCTGCAGAACCTCACGCCGCACCAACATGGCTGCACCGGAGGCGATGTCCACCTCGATGGGCGGTCGGTCACGCCACTGTTCCACCGGCTCGCCCGCGTGGTTGCGGGTGACAGCCGCTGTGCGCCAGTTGACGGCAGAACCTAAGGCCCAGACACACCGATCATCGTCGGTTTGTTGGGCGACCAGTGGCGTCACAATGCCCACGTCAGGGCGCTCTCGAAGCGCGGCCAGCAGTGGAGCCAGGAAATCAGGCTCGATGGTGACATCGTTGTTGAGGATGCAGATGGCGTCAGCGCCAGCGTCCAGCGCATGGCGGATTCCGACATTGTTGCCACCGGCATAGCCCAGGTTCTCGCCCGTTTCGATCAATTCGACAGCGGGATGCGCAGCGCGGATACGGGCGACCGAGTCGTCGGTGGAGCCGTTGTCCACGACGATGGTGGTCAGAGCCGAACAATCCAGCGCCGTCACAGTCCTGAGGCAGTCTAGCGTATCATCCGGGTTGTTCCAGGTGAGGATGACGATAGCGACAAGTTGGTGTGAGGCTTGGGTCATGGTCACGAACTTGATTTTGCCAAGATGGCCTTCGAGAGAAGAATGGTTGACGCTATTCTTCTTGACTCGCTATGCGGGATGTTGAGTTGCAGGAAAGGTATTGTGGTTGTTAAGGATAAGATCACTATAAATTTGTGTCAACTCTGTGCGTTCCTGCTGAATTGGTTTGACTGGCGGCAAATTGGCGCGCATTGTTGCCAGAAGGGATGGGTTTGCGGCCAGGATTCCTATCTTGGCGGCCAAATCCTCCGCACTTCCGACTTGAAAATGCAAGCCATTCTTGAAATTGTCAACTACTTCAGCCATGCCGCCCAAGTTGCTGACCAGAACCGGGCACCCTGCAGCGAATGCTTCCTGTATCACCAGGGGAGCGTTCTCGTGCCAGATGGAGGGCACTACGACGACGTCGATCTCGCTTAAGATCGATGGCAATTGCGCCCGCTCATAGGCCCCATGCCAGACGGTATTGGCTGGAAGATTCGACCTGAGCTGATGCGTGTAGTCTTGATCAAAGGTGTCGTTGCCGAAGATATGCAGCTCGAGTCTGTCATTCGGCTGCAATCGCCTAAACGCATCGATCAGAACATGCACTCCCTTGACTGTAATCACGTTACCCAAAAAACCCAGGCGCAGTCTGGGGGATGGCTTGCGCCGAACCTGATCCGCCCAATCAATGGCCTGACCGTGCCGGACTACCCGTATGCGGTGACCGGGCAGACCGTTTTGCTCGTATAAGTCCTTGAGCGCGTACGAAGGGGAGATGATGTCATCGGCCATGCTCAATTGTTCAAGCGCATACTCTCGCCGTCGAGCCATGTCTCCCAGCATTCCGATTGCACCCGGTTGCCGGGTGGCTATCGGCGCTTTGCCTAACTTCATCAGAAACACTGAGCGTGTGTTGCCAGGAAGCAACTTTCGAGTTACTCGATCTATGCTGGTCGCGTACAGCATGCAATCCTGGCAGTCCCAGGCATTCTTTCCGCCGTAGCATATCTCGCCGCTCTTGCGCAGAAGCGTGTGCCGCGGGCAAATAAACCAATAGTCTACCAGATGAACCAAGACGGGGATACCAAGTTGTTTGACCGTCGAGATAACTCGAGCCGAAAGCGTATAGCAGGAAGTGATATGTACCACATCGGGGTGGAGACCAGCAACGAAGTCGCGGACAAGTGGATCGAGAGCAGGGTTGTCGTAGGTATAGTCAAACGGAGCAGGAGCCAACCGCCAATTGATGTGAAGGCGCCGAACTGACACGCCGTGTCGGACGTCGTCGCTATAGCCGTTGATATGGCGCTGGCCCTCTCCCCAGCGGTCAGCGCAGAGCACGTTGACCGTGGCGCCTCCTGCTTGAAAAGCTTCAGCGATTGCGGCTGTGTAATATCCCGCGCCGCCGCACGGCGATGGCGGGTAGAAGTGTGTCATGTAGGCAATACGCATGGGGCTCACTGGGGCATCGTTCACTGCAAGCGCTGATACAGCGTGTAGTGTATCTGCGCAAGTTCATCGAGAACCTGGCTAAACGCAGGGATATACTGTGCCTTGAAAGCTGATGATTCAAGGATTGGCCGCGACACAACATCCCAAGGCGCATCATCCACAAAAACGTAATCTGGCTGAAAAGTCTTAACGACCTGAGCATACTGCCGATCTCGGACCAAAGGAACAACATCGGGGGACACCAGTCCCAGAATATCGATGATTCTCATCTCGGAATAGTAACCCACGAGGCCAATCTCCTTTGCAGCTACCACTTCATCGCTTTGAGCGTTTTGTGCCAACCACATACCCGCCTGGTAATGAGCATCTTCTTGGAGAGCTGTTCGGCCAAAGGGATCTTTCCAGACCATCAAGAGCGTATCTTGCAGAAGGTTAACAGCGAACAGCAGAACAAAAGCCCAAACAGTAAGGCGCTGAATTGCCTGTACTCGATCATGCCTGAACGCGATTCTTAGAGCGGTCACAATATCCTGCACCCCGATGTAGAGAAAGAGGTAGACCAAAGCAAAGGTGGGTGTAAAATACCAAGTGTGGGGAGGAAGTAATGCAAATGTATAGGCAGTGAGATATGCTACAAACCATATCACCAGCGGACGAACAGTTGCTTTTCGCCATGCTCCGATCATGCCCAGAACGACAAAGGGCGCTACAAAGACAAAAGGGTCCAAGCCAAAGATATACCCAAATTGATTGAAATAGCCTAGCGGTGAAAACCTACCGCTTACATTGGGTTCAAAAGCCATCTTCGCCAGAAAGCTATTTGGCAACAGACTACCGAATGTCAAGTAGGCAAAAATGAACCACGGTAGAACTGTCAGTGTGTAGATGACAAGCGGTAGAACGGGAATGCGTCTGGTTTGAAGCAGATGGACGCCCACCACAACGACAGCTACAAGCGCTCCATCGATTCGAACAAGCGTAGCTGTTCCGGCGAGAAAAAGCGCCAGATTCCATCTTTGGGTTGCCATGAAATAGAAGGACAGGGCAATGGTGAGTGTGTAGAGGGGTGTTTCCATACCTGATATGTTCATGGCGGGGAAACTAATGGCATACAAGGCAGCCACGAAAAGACCTGCTCTCCTGTCCAACAACAGAGCAATCAAACGGCCTAACACAATCACTGTTACCCCGTGGCAGACGGCTCCAATGATGGCCGCTGATTTTGGAACAGCCAAACCAAGGTACGATACAAGTGCCAGAAGCAGTGTGAATAAGGGCGTTGTGGTTCCCTGTACAGGTGGATCGCCTGGATTGAACGTGAAGCCAAGTCCATTCGCCAGGTTCTCTGCATATCTGAAGGTTATATAGGCATCGTCGTATACCGGATACAGGCGTGTGAGAAGAAAAAGAGCCGACCCCAGTAGTCCCAGAAATGCCAGAATCCAAAGATCAGGGACGCTGAGTCTCGAAGTTGGCCCCAGGCTGTTTGCACGAGCATCATTTGACATCGATAATGAGGACATGTCATCCCTTTGTTGGATAGGATTTCGTTAGAACTCAGGTCCGGCACTTATCGTCACTTGACCGCTCGAATCGACCTTGGAAAAACGGTTGCAAACGTCGATTAGAGTTACTCCAAGAGAGTTCCCGATGTCCGGCGTCTATGGCTGAGCAGTTACCCAAGTTGATACAGTAATTTCTTGATGATTACTTAGCTTGTTGCCAAGGGCAGTCTACTCGCGATCAGCGTGTCGCAAATCGTGATGAAACGCCCCATGAGAGCATCTATATTGTCTCTGGACAAAGCGAGTTCCTTGGAATTCTGCGCCATTGTTTCATGCAGTTTGGGTGAAAGGCACAATCGAGTAATTGCATCGGCAAGGGCTATTGGATCTTCGGGAGGCACCAGCAACCCTGTTTTTCCATCCTCAACGTATTCCGGGATGCCTCCCACCCGACTGGCAACTTGTGGCAAGCCCATGAGCTGCGCCTCAGCAAGCACGCCACCCGCTGATTCTGAGCGCGAAGGAAGTACAAGTATCGTGCTGGTTTGCATATGGCGGGCAACTTCAATTCGAGGCAGATGCCCATAAGATCTGACCCAATCTTCATTGGCGCGCAGAAACGACTGAAGCTGCGGCTCGAATTCAACGGCCGATTTGCCGATAAGCCTCACTTCAATTTCAGGCACGTTTCGTTTGACTATCTCGAGGGCATGGAAAAGAATGTCGCAGCCTTTAGCATGTTCGATCCGTCCCACGTAAAGAACTGTCGAAGATCGCTGTCCAACTGATCCAATACTGTCTTCTATTGAAAAGTCCGATCTCGCAATGACATTGGGGAGCGTTCCGATACGAGGAAGCACGCCCATTTGATCTTCTGGTATACCAAACTCGCTCCTGTATAAGTCAGCTAGAAAGTCGGACACTGTCAGGATCAAGTGTGCCCTTCTGGCACAGACTTTTTCCATCTCGTGGTGGAATTTTGCGCCTGGCCAACTGCCATTCTGAGTGTGTTGACTGACAAGGCCACTACCGCGAATGAGCAGTGGACGCGATCGCATGACCGGCCATACACCCCAGAAAGCCAGGCCGCCGGAGTCCGAGCATTGGATCAGATCAAAAGGCTGGCGGCGTTCAAGGTCATGCACACTAAGCCAGACACCAAGGGAGTTCTCCAGCAGGTCCCAGCCATAATAGGCTTCCTTTATCTGGCCAAGTCCTGGCAGCAGAGATGCAAAGGCGAGAATCCTGCGTGGCTTGATACGCCTCGGTGCAACAAAATGCACTTGGGCACCATTGTCGTACTCGATACTTGGCGGTCGGTCGCGCGTCGGGCAGATTACATGCGTATCATGGCCGTGGCTGGCCATCCAGCGGGCCATTGTACGAATCTGCGTTGCGATGCCGCCAAACGGCGGAAAGAGGGCGTATTCGGGAGTTATGAAGCAGATACGCATATACTTACTCTCGCCGCAGACGCGATTCGGGCATGTTCCAAGAACGAATGAAGATTGAGAGCAGTCCCAGGTTACGCCAATGGGCAGCACTAAAACGCCAGGCTTGTACACAGAAATGTCGCACTTCATTAGCATTGCCTTGCCTGGCATACATGAAGGCACAGGCAGCATAAAGTTCACCGAATGTCCAACGCCGCATCGAACGGAGTTGCCTGAAGTTCGGTGGCAGAAGCGCGAACAGGTTCTCCAAGAAATCAAAAGCCAAATCTGTTCTTTTTCGACCTGAAATCGGAATTAAGTCGAACGCACGGTAGACTATGGCTCTGGCCATCCAGGTCGCATCTTGATCTAAGATCGGGTTGGCAGCAATGCCTTGTGTCAGGACAGTCTTGGCGCTTTCTCTTTTTCCATCCGCTAGCTCATCCAATACCTCTAGCCAGTAGAAGCGTGCTACGGCCTCAGCAGACGGTTTAAGTCTGTGTCGCAACAGTGCTTGTTGTACTGCACGCCGGGCAGATCGTCTCTGCTGCATACGTGCAGAGCCAGTTATAGAGTTGGCAGATACATGGAGACGATATAAGGGTTCAACGAGATTGCCAAGCGAAAACCGTTCGGCTAAGCGTAACCAAAGATCTCGATCTTGGGCTACGCGGTAGCTTTCATCATATCCGCCAATGGCCACTATACAGGTGTGTCGAAGCACAACCGAGCCATGACAAAAGCAGTGACTGTAAAAGAGATGTTCGCAAATGGATTCGGCCGTGTGTGGCATTACGATCAAGCGTTCCGGCCTACCATCAATGGGTACCTCTATGTAGGCTGTTCCCAAGGCTGCTATTTCGGTATGGACGTCGAGAAACTCTATCTGCTTCTGTAGCCGCTCCGGCAACGAGACGTCATCTGCATCCTGCCGCGCTACGTACTCGCCACGCGCTACGGCTAGCCCCTTATTCAGCGAGCGGGTCAGTCCGATGTTGGCTTCGTTACGCAGCCGCACGATGCGGGCGTCCGTGTAGCTGTCCAGGATGGCCGGCGTTGCGTCGGTGGAGCCGTCGTCCACGATGATGAACTCGAAATCATCGAAGGTCTGGCCCAGGATGCTGTCCACCGCTTCCTGCAGATAGCGGGCGCCGTTGTAGACGCTCATCAATACCGAAACACGCGGGGAGCCTGTCATAGCTGAACACTCCCCATGACCGGTTGATCCAGCATCGCCCGCGCCCATAGCTCAAAGACCAGCAATTGATAGAGTTGGTGACCGTAATCCCGCTCTCCGTGGTGGTGCTGGGAGAACATCTCCGCTACGGCCGCACCGGAGAAAAGACCGCGCTGGCGGAAGGTTTGATCGTGCAACAGGTCAGCCGCCAGATCGTGCAGCTCGCCCGCCTGCATCCACTGGCGCATCGGCAGACCGAAGCCAACCTTGGGCCGCTCCAGGATCTCTTGTGGGAGCAGGTCGGTCACGACCTGACGCAGTAGGACCTTGGTCTGGCCGTCGCTCACCTTGGTAGAGACCGGAAGCGAGGCTGCCAACTCCACCAACCGATGATCCAGGAACGGCGGCCGGGTTTCCAGTGAACAGGCCATGCTGGCAATGTCCACTTTGGCCAGGATGTCGTCCGGCAAGTAAGTCGTGTGATCCAGGTAGAAGATACGATCCAGGCTTTCCCACCCGGTGGCTTGCCCGTTGCGGTCATGATAGACCCGCAGCGGATCAATCGGTCCTAAGCTGTTCCTGACTTGGGCAGTGTAGATCCGCTGGCGTAGATCATCCTGGAAGTAGGCCGTCTGTTGACCGTAGCGCGTCACCGGGTTTCGCTGCATTTGCATCAAATGCCCAGTCCATGCTGCGGCGCCCTTGACCGTGCCCAAGGCGCGCCATGGGTCGAGGGAACGTAGGTAACCGGTCGAGCGACGCAGCCCGTCGCCCCATGTCTGTCCCAACTCACGGCGCAGATCGAAGGCGGCAAAGCGCTGGTACCATCCGTAACCGCCGAATAACTCATCTCCGCCATCGCCGGTCAGCACTACAGTAACATGCTGCCGGGCGGCCTGTGAAATGTAGTAGGTGGGAATGGCCGAACCATCGCCGAAAGGCTCACCGTAGTGGCGCACGAGCTTCGGCAGAACGTCAGCCATGTGCGGCCGCACCCAAAGTTCTTCGTGACGCGTGCCGTAGCGGTCGGCCATCCGGCGCGCATAAGGCAGTTCGTCGTTTGTGTAGTCGTTGCCCTCGAAGCCAACAGAGAATGTGCGCACCGGCTGCGGCGAAACCCGGCTCATCAGAGCCACCACGGCGCCAGAGTCGATGCCGCCGCTGAGAAAGGCGCCCAAAGGTACATCGCTGATCATGCGCCGGCGGGTCGAGTCTTCCAACAGATGTAGGATCGCCTCCCCAGCCTCCGCTGTCGACAAAGCGGTTTTGTGACCAAAGTCGAGCTGCCAGTAGCGCTGGATAGTGACCTGGCCGTTCTCAGCCAGCAGATAATGCCCCGGCGGCAGCTTGCGGATGTGCTTGAAGATTGTCCAGGGCGCCGGAATATAGAGCAAGGTTAGATACAGGTCGAGGGCCTGCAGGTCGAACTCTCTGAGCACCTCGGGATCGCGCAGGACAGATTGGATCTCCGAGGCGAAGGTCAGGCCATCGGGCCGCAGGCTATAGACCAGGGGCTTCTCGCCCAGGCGATCGCGAGCAACGAACAGGCGCTGGCGCGGCTCATCCCAGAGGGCGAAGGCGTACATGCCGTTGAGGTGCTGCAGGCAATCTACGCCATGTTCTTCGTACAGGTGGACAATGACTTCCGTATCGGTGTTCGTGCGGAACAGGTGTCCCTGTTGCACAAGTTCCTGGCGCAGCTCCGGGAAGTTGTAAATCTCGCCGTTGAAGACGATCCAGATCGTCTCGTCCTCGTTGCTAATGGGTTGGTGGCCGCCCTCCAGATCAATGATGCTCAGCCGGCGACTGCCCAGACCCACCGGCCCGCGCACATAGAGGCCCCAATCGTCTGGACCGCGATGGGCGATGCCATCGCACATGGCCTGAATAACGGGCGGAGACGCTGGAGACAGAGACAGATTCAGCTTTCCGGCAATTCCGCACATGCTACTGTTCCGAGTTCTCTTGCGCGTTGCTTAGACGGGCATGAGTCATGTTGACACTCAGTCCCATATGGTCGAATAACTGCTGAAAGCGATTCGCCCAGGTATGATCGCGGCGAGCACGCTGATACCCAGCCTGGCGAATTGCCTCGGCTGCGCTGTCGTGTTTCAGATAGTAGCGGCACTTCTCCAGCAGTTCTTCGGGTGTGTCGTAGCAGACAATCTCCTTGCCGACCTCGTAGTACAGATTGAGTTCTTCCTGATAGCCGGTCATCATCAATCCGCCGCTCATCGGAATCTCAAAATCGCGCAGGCGAATATGGCGTTTGATCTCTCCTGTTAGTTCGTCCCGCACTTCAGAGATGTTGAGGGAGATGCGACTCTGGCTCGGCAGGCGCGCCATGGCTTCGTCGGTCAAAATGCCGCCGAAACGGCTATACGGCGGCGGCAAGGTCCCTGGCTCAAGGTGTAGAAGTCGTTGCAAGGATCGTTTGGCATCTCCGATGCGCCGTCGCACTTGCCGTCGCGGTGGGAGCGCATTGACAAAATCAGTGAGTTCCCGCCAGCCTGGCCCCCACACGCGGATATCTGTGCCGTGCCAGGCCAGGTAAGCCACAAGATCCTGACGATTCAGGTAGCGCTGGCCAACAAAGGTTACGTCATACTGGCGGGGAGTCCTATAGGGATGGTACATCTGCGGGTCAGCCGCCATCTGAATGTGGACAGGATGTGCGCCCACTGATCGATACTTCGATAGCGCCTGGTGTTCAGGGACCATGCAGACGTTAAAGTGTGGTGCAATCTCCTCAACCAGGTGAAACTGGTGGGCCGCGTTGCAGTAGAAAAGCACCGTAGGAATGCCCAGCGCGTTGACTTGTTGGATAGCCTGGGGCAGCAAATGAACGCTCCAGACATAGGCCACTATCAGATCCAAACCATGTCCTTGATGACAGCGCAGGACATCCTGGACAAACAACTCGCTATACAGCTCCCTCGCTGCATTTGGGTTGATGCCGGCCATGCTTCCCATGCACTCTTGCATATGGCGCTGGGTGTCGAACGAGGGCAATAGAACTTCGACTCCCAGTGACTCAAGCCCGCGTTGCAGGTTGTTGATCCAGACTTTGGAATTTGGAATGGCCTGGTTGTTGGCGCTGGGCGCCGTGACAAGAAAGGTTCGCATCGCAGTCTTTGCCTAGTGGCGTCGGCGTCCGATTTGCAGCACCACCACTGTACCAATGATGAGCAGGACCGGCGCCAGCGCGAGCAGGATAGGAAACGTCATCGATGACGCAGTGGGCGGGCGAGAATCGTCGCGCCCTGGTGCTGGGGTAGATGCTGGCACGGGTGCAGGTGTGTCCGTGGGAGGCGCAACTGCAACGTCGCCAGTCGTCGAGTCCATCGGCGCCGTTTGAGGCGAGGACGGCGGCTGCGGGACCAGGCGGGGTGCATCCAGTTCCCGGCTGGTGTACCAAAGGACGCTGTCGTCCTGTTCGTAGAACACGTGGATGCGGTTCCCGTCGCTGATGCCAACGGCCGCGTTTTCGGTCACCTTGCCGGGCGTGATGCAGCAGACCTGCATGAGGTCCCTGGGAACAACGAATTCGGGAGTCGACCAGTTTTCTCGATTCCAGGCCACACGTGCGAACGTCATGCCGGTCTCGACGATGAAGTGCCAGTCGTCAGTCGAATCAACCACTAAACCGATGGCTTGAGCGCCCTCACCGTCGCCGGCTGAGATATTGCGAGGTTCTGTCCAGGAGGAGCCGCTGTCCTTGGAGAAACTAACAAAGCGCCCGCCCGTTCCAATGCCGCCACCGTACTTCTTGACCATCACGTCGCCAATCACCTCGAAGCCGCCGAAGTAATATCCGGTGACGAGCGACTCTGGCTCACTCCACGTTGCGCCGCCATCCTCAGAACGAGCATAGGCCAACCCCTTGCTGGTACCTGATCCCGCCTCCATTTCCTGCCAGGAAACCCACAGCGCGCCGTCAGGAGCAACGACGATTCCGGGATAGCCGACCCAGGTGTCCGACCTCGCCTCCTGATGGATGACGCCGGCATTTTCCCAGGAAACGGCGCCATCCTCTGATTTCAGCAGGGTAATGGTATCCAGATCGCGGTTGCTATAGGCCAGATACCACACGCCGTCAGCATCCTGCGCCAACCCCAGGGTAGTGAAAGGTGTCTCATCGGTAGGAACGAGGTCCGGCGGCGTCCAGTGACGAGCATCGTCGAGCTGCGCTACATGGGCCATGCTGTGCCATATCTGGCTGCTGCTCATCCAGAACACATGGACGTAGTCATTCTCGTCGACCCTGGCGGTGAAGGGCCAGATGGAGCCGCCATCCGGCGACACAAGGACGTCCACCGGTTCCGTCCAGTTGCCGTCTTCCCAGTGGCTGTAATAAAGCGCCGTCGGCTGCCCTTCGGTCATGGCCGCGCCCCAGAAGGCGTGTAGGTTGGCGCCGGAATCGGTGAGCAGAGTGGGCGACTGGACGTTGCCTCCTTGATCAATCTCGAAGAATCTTGTCGGAGGAGACCAGGTGGAGGACTGAGCTTGAGTAATTAAGGGCAGCGCGAGGTATACGATCGTGAATAGCATTACGCTCTTGATAGCCCACTCTGCACCGAGCACGATTCTCATCGCAGGATGCTCCTATAGATTCGTGCAAGTTTCTCGGCTGATTGCTGCCATGTGAACTGTTGAGTGCGGTGTTTCGCGAGGATTCCTAGTTCTTCCAGATCACATTGCATCGCCTGCTGCATGGTTCGTTGGAGGTCATCTGGCTGTTCTGAATCATAATACAGTCCTGCTCCACCTACCATGTCACGAGCACAACCTGATGGGGAGCAGATGATGGGTTTGCCATATGAAAGGCCTAACATGATTACCGCTGAGGTGGTGTAATCCCTTCCCGGCATGACGACTACGTCACAACCCCTAAAATAGGCGCTCACTGCATCGTTGTCTACAACATAGGGATAAACGCGAATACGCCAGTCCCCCCACGCTGCTTGCTCCACTTCATCGCGTAGGACACCGTGACTTTGACCAATCACGAATAGCCGCGCGCGCGATTCATTTAGACGGCGAAATGCCCTTATCACATCTGCGGGATTGCGATTGGGGCGCATGGTACCAAACACAAGAAATGCCACGTTTTCCTCAGTTAGTCCCAGTTGGGCACGTGCGTCCTGCCGTTCAACGTTGTCTGGGTAGAACCCTAAATAGTTACCGAGTTCGACAACAGTCACGTTTTTTGTCGGCGCAAACTCCCGTTCTACCAAGCTACGCGCCGTCTCGCAGTTGACAGTGAGCGCGTCGGCATTTCGACAGATCAAACGTCTTGCGTAGCGATGCGCCCAAATTGGATAACGGGAATAATGGATACTGTGAGGATAGACTTCGTGGATCGTCCACACAAGCCGATAACCATAGACTCGAACCTGCGCCAGGAAGCGCAACAGTCTGGCCAATCCTATTCCGATGCGATACTTGCTACCTGTTTGATAAAATCCTTCCGGCCAATGCAGATGAAGAAGATCAACTTGCCGCCGCGCCCGGTACATCCAGGCTAGGGTCGGATAATCTGGGGTGCCCACCACGCGACAACCCTGAGCCTCCAGCTCATGAGCCAGATGCTCCAGGATAGGATGATACCGGTGCCACTCGCTCCGCCATGGATCAGGAAACATGGCACATACAGGAGACTGATCAACCATAAGACGATTATCGTCAGGCGACTTTGCGCGACAATGCTGGAACTAAAGATCGGACGAGAATCGCCCACGCACCTCTATTCATCCAAAGTTTGGGATTTAGCAGAAAGGCAATCGGAGCACTTTTGATCACGGCGATTGAGTCTCCCTGCTGATAACTGGCAAAATACGTGCTGACGTATTCTTCCCGGATGTGGTGTGGTAGATCACCACCGTCAATCAGGCCAAAGTAGAGAATTTCGATGCACAGAATGACCTTGGTGAATAAGTTCTGATTTGAGTCGACAACGGTTCTCAGCAAGTTCCTCACTAATCCCATGTAAGGTTTTCTCAACGGTTCTGTTGCTCGTGCGGGACTGATGCTGACATCATAGTCTTTCGCTGATTTTCCAAGAAGTCGGTAATAAAAAATTGTCGCTGATGTACACACAAATTCACCCAGCATAAGAAGCTCTAACTGGAGAAGCACGTCAGCTCCCCACTCGCTCCGTCCAATTCTCACTTTGCGCAGTGTTGTAGACCTGATTAGGCCGTAGATGGCAAACCATCCAGGCTGCAAGAGCAAGTCGCGCACTCTTCTTGGTAGTTCTTTACGGCTAGTATCAAGATTAGGATGTTCTTTCGGAATCGGATTGTCGTTGGCATCGATGAATTTCAGTGTGGAGCAACACAACACGGCGTTCGGTTCTTGTTGTAGTTTGCGTAGGCACTCACTGACGTAGTTGGGAGCCCATAGATCATCATGCGCAGCCCACATGAAATAATCCCCCTGCGACAGCCTGAACACATGCTCAAAATTCCAGGCCGCTCCCATATTTTTCTCGTTTCGGAAATACTGAATGCGAGGATCTTTTGCCGCGTATTCACCACAAATCTGACTTGTTCCGTCGGTTGAGGCGTTGTCTGATATTATGAATTCAAAGTGCTCGTAATCCTGTGCCAGTAATGAATTCAGCGATTGGCGCAGGTACTTGGCGCCGTTGTACACCGGCATACCAACGCTTATCAATGGTTTCTCGTTTGTCATGCGCCTGCAATCCTCATCAAGGTGTCGCACACATGCCCGACCTGTTCTCCAGTCAGGTTCAACGCACTCGGCAAATTGACCCCATACGGGCTAACCTTGTAGCTCACCCGATTGCGCGTCTGCGCCTCTGCCGCCTGCCGCAACTCCGCATACGCTGGCAGCGAGCTCAGCGGATAGAAGAACGACCTCGTGGCGATCCCTTGTTCGCTCAAATGTGTCATCAACTGCTCCTTGCGGATGCCGAACTTCGCATCCAGGATCACCGTGACCATCCAGTAACTGTTGCGGGTGCCTGGCGGCTCGGCGTTGAGGGTCACGCCATCCATGCCCGCCAGCGCATCTCGGTACCAGTCGAAGATCTCCCGCTTGCGCGCCACCAATTCCTCGACACGCTCCAACTGCGCCAGCCCCAGGGCCGCCTGCATACTGCTCATCTTGTATTTGTAGGCCACTTCTGTGTTGTAAAACTGTATGTCGCCCGGCTTGCGGCCATGATCGCGCAGGAACATCACCCGATGGAAGATGTCCTCGCTGTCAGTGACCAGCATACCGCCTTCGCCGGTCGTGAGCGTCTTCGAGCCGTGAAAGCTAAACACCCCCACATCGCCCAGGCTGCCAGCCCGCTTTCCGTGGTATTCAGAACCGATGGCTTCAGCCGCATCTTCGATGATGACGATCCGGTGTCGAGCCGCAATCTCTCGAATGGCATCCATGTCGGGCATTCCGCCATATAGGTCTACTGGAATGACGGCTTTGGTGCGCGGCGTAATGCATGCCTCGAATGCCTGGGCGGAGAGACACCAGGTTTCGGGGTCGATATCGGCAAAGACAGGTGTTGCGCCAACATAACTGATGGGCGCCGCCGTTGCGATCCAGGTGGTGTCAGGGACGATGATTTCATCACCCGGTCCTACACCAAACGCTAACAGCGCCAGGTGAATCGCCGAAGTACATGAAGGCAAGGCGATGGCGTAACGCACCCCGAGGTATTCGGCAAAGCCGCGCTCGAACCGCTCGTGATAGATGTTGGCGTTGCTGTACCAGGCATTACGCACGGCATCGGCAACGTAGTCGATCTCTTTCTGAGTGATCCACGGACCAGCCACAGGGATACGATCCATGCTCAGTCCTTCACGCACTTGAGGTAGCCATCAGGCGCAACGGTTATCAGCAGCTTGTTGGGGATATCCCGATCGATTTCGAAGCGGTCTGTGGTCTTGAGAAACTCCCAAACGGCTGTCTTTGGATTGTTGCCCTTGTCCCACGGTCGATCGGAGAAGTACCCGGCAGGCATATCCTCGATGACCGTATCAAAGACGACCAGGTAACTTCCCCTGGTTACCAGGGGAGCATACAACTGGAGCTCTTGCAAAACGTGAGCGTGAGAATGGTTGGAGTCCAGGCAGACCAACACGTTCTGCTTTCCCTGAGTTAGTTGACGCACCCGCTCCACGATAGCTTCATCAGTGGACGACCCTTCGATCATCGTGATGCGCTTGAACATCGGATGGCTTTCGATGGCTGCTCGATTATGTGGGCGAACCTCGATGTCAATTCCAACCACCTGACCATCACCACCCAGAAGCTCCAGCATCGAGGCGTAAAAGATCAGAGAACCGCCATGGGCGATGCCTGTCTCGATGATGAGGTCTGGATTCGCCTGCCAAATGATCTCCTGCATGGCCATAATGTCTTGTGGAAACTGGATGATGGGGCGTCCCATCCAAGAGAAATGATACGAGTACTCATATTTTGAACTTTCGATAAACCATTGGTGAGTAATCGAGTGAAGGAGCGTGTCAAGCCCCATATCTTCGATCATTTTGCGGTTGCGATCTTGAAACATGACGGTGTTATCCATTTCCAGACACGCCCTCCTCCGAAACTCTATTGATCTCGATGCGAATCTGATACTTGACGTCTTGGTCAATAAACCAAGCGCCCGGATATGGAGGAAATGTCCGCGCCCGAAGAAGATTCAAAAGTTCACGAGCGGTGTATTTGTGATCCAAGAACACCTGCGAAGCAACATCCAGTTCTGAACCTCTATGAAAAGAACCTATAGCTAGATTTTGTGGTACTCTAGGAATTTGGCCTGACTTGATTAGGGGAAAACTATCAACAAATAAGCGAACCATCTCTACCTGTGCTTTGTCATATAAAGATTTACCTGTATCTTCCCATGTCTTTGAAATCAGTGATTGAAAAGCTATGTCTCCAGTGTCTATGCCTGTATCAACGAAATGTATAGTGACACCAAACGGCACGTCTTCAACGAGATTCCAGAAGTTATAGTGTTTGCCCCGATTGTAAGGGAGATAACTTGGATGAAAGTTAAGACATCCCTGTCTTGCAAGTCGGATCACAGGTTCCTTTAGGATGTAAGGCCACCAAGCCAAGATGGTGAGGTCAACATGAAGGGATGCTAGCCGAGCTAGTGTGGTACTGTTCTGCAGCTGGTCACTCAGATAAACTCTGTCAGATGGTATCTGTGAGTCCCTGATCATTAGATCATTCAACCGGTTTGGATCGTTAACGTCAACAACTAAGAAGGATAGTGGTTCTTGGTGATCGCCAAAGAATTTCGCTATCTGATGCCCTGCCCATCCACCGGCAAGCAGACCTATCTTCATTCCGTACACCTCCTGTTGCTTATGTTCCAGAGCGGGTATTCGTCGTCCTTGCGCGAAATGAAAGGCTGATCGTCCGGCCACACGATTCCAAACACAGGATCATTCCATCGTATCCCTCGCGAATTCTCGGGGTGATAGAATTCTGACATTTGGTAGGAGACTTCAGTATCGTCTTCCAACGTCTGAAAACCATGCGCAAAGCCTTCCGGGATGCAAAGCAGGCGGTAGCTATCAGCCGTCAACTCGACCGCTACCCATTCCTTGTAGGTTGACGACTCCGGCCGCAAATCGATGATCACGTCGTAGATGGCGCCGCGGGTGCAGCGCACCAGCTTGGCCTCGGCATGCGGCGCGGCCTGGTAGTGCATGCCGCGCAGGGTGCCCTTCTTCTTGTTGTAGGAAATGTTGCACTGCACCAGGCGCGGGTTCAGCCCATGCATCTCGAACTCCCGCGCACAAAAGGTGCGGGCAAAGAAGCCACGCTCGTCTTCGATGGGCTCCGGCTCGATGATGTAGGCGCCTTTGAGTTTGGTTTCGATGAAGATCATTGAACGGCCTCGCCACGGTGCGTCGCTGTCAGTCCCCCAACCATTTTTCACGGGAGATCCCAGCCTGGCGCAACAGACGACTCAACAAATCCACGCCGATGTCACCCTCATGTGGATTGGGAAGGACGAGCGTCAGGTTGCCTGGCGCATCTGGGAATGCCGCTCACCTGCGTAGGAGCCTTCGATTCGCTACTCATGCGAGCGCTGGACCAGCTCGCGCTACGACACTGGCGTCAATTTGGCCATGGATCAAGCTGGCTGCAAGATCTGTTTCAGATCGATGTCGGCCAGGACAGGGATGAACAGGCCCACCCGCAGGCGCAGAGCGATCCAGTCGCTCAACACCTCGCGCAGCTCGCGACGGCAGCCCTCCAGAGTCTCGTGTCGCGCCCAGACGCCTTGCAGGCCGGGGATTTCGCCCCAGTAGGTTTCTTCATCCTCGATGATCTCATACCAGGCCAGTTCCATGGCCTGGTCGATGTAGCTGGCAAACAAAACCGCCTCCTGGGTTTACACAACTCGCAGCGCCGGGATCGGCACGATGAACCGGCCACCGCGTCGTCGATACTCACTCTGCTGCGTTACGATCTCGTCGGCAAAGTTCCAAGCCAGCAGTAGCACAAAGTCCGGCTGGGTTTCCAGCAGTCTCTCTGGTGCATAGATCGGCAGATGCGTGCCGGGCGTGTAGCGTCCTTGCTTCACCGTGCTGCGATCTACCATGTAATCCAGCGTCTCCGAACCAATCCCGAAGGTGTTGAGCAAAGTTGTGCTCTTGGCCGAGGCGCCATAAACTGCAATGCGCTGGCCAGCCTGCTTGATGTCGTGGAGCTGTGCCAGCAGTTCTCGCCGCAGGCGTTCTACCTTGTCGCCGAAGCCCTGATAGAAGGCCAACTCGTGAACGTCCCAGACTTTCTCTTCGGCCAGCAAGGCTTGCACCCGCTCTGCGCCTTGTGGCAACAGCGTCTGAGGGCCATCAGCGCGCTGGAAGAAGACTCGCAGCGAGCCGCCATGAATAGGCAGGCGCTCCACGTCCACCAAGACCAGGCCATGCCGAGCAAAGAGATGCTGAAACGAAGCGGCGGAATAATAGCACAGGTGCTCGTGATAGATGGAATCGAACTCGACCCGGTCGATCAAATCTTTGACGTAGTGGTTCTCGACCACGGCCACGCCGTCAGGCTTGAGCAAAGCAGCGATGCCGGCCACGACGCTATGCAAGTCCGCCACATGGGCCACGACGTTGTTGGCGTGAATCACGTCTGCCTGTTGCCCTTCAGCACACAGCCGTTGCGCCAGGGCCAGATCGAAGAATTCGGCGATCGTGGCGGTCCCGCGTGCTTGCGCCACTTGGGCAATGTTGCGGGCCGGCTCGATGCCGAGCACTGCAATGTCCTGCTGTTGGTAGTTCTGCAAGAGGTAGCCATCATTGCTGGCGATCTCAACTACCAGACTGCCGGCGCCTAGCTTGCGCTGCGAGATCAGTCGCCGGGCGATATCGGCTGCATTCTGCAAAACCGTGTCAGAGAAAGAAGACAAATACAGGTATTCCCGAAAGAGCTTTTCGGGCGGCACGGTTTCGGTGATCTGCACCAGCGTGCAATTCGGACAAAAGACCAGGTCTAGAGGATAGGTCGGCTCCGGCTCACCCAGTTGCTCACGGGTCAGTAGTCGGTTGGCCAGCGGCATCTTGCCCAACGAGAGAATCAGCTCTAATCCAGTCCGTCCACAAGCACGGCAGGCTACCCCGAATGTTGTCATGCAGTTCCTCCGAGGAACTCACGGTACCACGCAATGGTGCGCTGCAAGCCTTCCTCCAGTGCAAACAGCGGCCGCCAGCCCAACACCTGGCGCGCCCGCGCCGCGCGTAATTGCTGGCTGCGGATCTCGTTGCTGGCCTCGTTGTGAATATCTGGCTGCAGCTCGCTACCCATCAACCGCAAGATCTGCTCGACCAAAGCCAGGACAGTGACGGGCATCTCATTGGAGAAGTTGAAGGCCTGGCCGCAGAGACTGCGATCCGCCGCTAACCGTTCCGCCAACAACGTATAGACTGCTGCGCCATCTTCGACGTAAAAATAGTCACGAACGAAGCGCCCATTGGAGCGGATCACAGGTCGCTGGCCGCGCAGCGCCGAGCGGATAGTGCCGGGTACGATGCGATTCCAGTTCAGGTCGCCGCCGCCGTAGAAGTTGCCGCAGCGGGTGATGACGACAGGCAAGCCGTAGGTGATGGCATAGCTCTGAGCAATGAGGTCGGCGCACGACTTGCTCACATCGTAGGGGTGTCGTCCTTGCAGGGGGGTCTCCTCGTCATAAGGTAGCCGCTCCTGGTCGCCGTAGGCCTTGTCCGATGAGGCTAACACGATTTGTTTAACGCTTGGACTGCGCCGGCATGCCTCCAGCAGCGCCCACGTGCCGCCAATATTGGTCTCGAAAGTGGACACCGGATTGCGATTGGCGATGGGCACGATGGTCTGCGCCGCCAGGTGAATGACCGTGTCGACCTCGTATTCGCCCAGTACGCGCTCCAACAGTATCTGATTCCGCATATCTCCGCGCACCGTTGTCACTTGGTCCAACATGCCCGAACGGACCAGTTCGCTCTGTGGCACCCAGTCGCGCACCAGGCAGACAACTTGGGCGCCCGCCGCCAACAAGCGCCGCGCCAACCATCCGCCGACCAGACCGGTTGCGCCGGTAACGAATGTCGGCCGGTCCCGCCAGAAATCGCTCATGCCCACACTCTCCAGGGAGCGCTGCCGCTCTGCCACAAGCTGCGTAGCAGGCGCACGTCGCGCAGGTGGTCCATACACTGCCAGAAATCGTCGTGGCGATAGGCCGCTAGCTGGCGTTCGGCGGCCAACCGCTCAAGAGCATCGACCTCCAGACTGCTTTGATCCCCTCCCAGGTAGTCGAAGATAACTGGCTCGAAGACCAGGAAGCCGCCGTTGATCCAGCCTTCGCCTGCTTGCGGTTTTTCAGTGAAATCGGTCACCAAGTCGCCATCGAAGATCAAGCCGCCAAAGCGGGCAGGCGGGCGCACCGCGGTCACCGTAGCAATCCGGCCGTGAGAACGATGGAAGCGCAGCAATGCCTGCAAATCAATGTTGCTGACGCCGTCGCCGTAGGTCACCATGAAAGTGTCATCCCAGAGCCACTGCTCTAGGCGTTTCACGCGTCCACCAGTCAGGGTATTGGATCCGGTGTCCATCAGATGCACCAACCAATTCTCGCAGTCTCGGCTGTGTCGTTGTACCTGACCGCTTGCGACGTTGACGGTTAAACTACCATTAAGGCTGAAGTAGTCCAGGAAGTAGCGCTTGATGACTTCGCCTTTGTAGCCCAAGGCAATGAAGAACTCGTCGAATCCATAGTGGCTGTAGTGCTTCATGATATGCCATAGAATCGGCTGCTCGCCAATTTCCACCATGGGTTTAGGTTTGACTTCGGTTTCTTCGGCCAGACGGGTGCCAAGGCCGCCGGCTAAGATGACGACCTTCATGCGACTCTCGTGATTATCCAGTCCAGTCGAGGGCGAACAGGACCGGGAATGTGCCCGCTATAGCCTTTGCGCATCTCATCCACCGTTTCCTCCATGGGGTCTCGGATACTCACGGACAACGCGTCCTTTTCCCAAAAACTGACGTGAACACCCTGATACGTAAATGTTAGTGCCAACCCTATAAAATAGGTACCGTTGTTGAGCAAGTAACCCGGCACATGACACTCTGCTTCATAGACTCCGGGTTCGATACCGTTTGCGTTGCTGTAGTTGTCTCCGGCTGTAACAAAGGCATATTCGCCACGTGCATCGAAGAAATGAAGATTGGCGTAGGGCGGTTTTGGTACAGACTGAAGCAACTGGTAGCGCATCTTCACACAGAAGGGAGACCGGATATCGACCTCGGCTGTGATGTATCCCTTTGAGTCCTCAATGTGCGCCTCCAGCAGCGTCGCCAACTCATCGCCGACGCGCCGTCCATTCTGGGCAAACTCAACACTGGATGGCGAGAAACGCCCGCGACTGAAGTAGGCCAGAACCGTCTCTGATGCCGTTCCTTGTGTCACTACTTGTCCTGCGTCTAGCAACAGAGCACGTGAGCACAAAGATGTTATCATGCCCATATTGTGACTTACGAAAATCACAGTCCGCCCCTGGCTTGCGACTTCTCCCATCTTTCCCAAACATTTCTTTTGAAAATCAGCATCGCCGACCGCCAAAACTTCATCGACCATCAGAATTTCTGGTTCAAGGTGCGCAGCAACGGCGAAAGCTAGGCGTACATACATACCACTAGAGTAACGTTTGACTGGAGTGTCCAGGAATTTCTCGACTCCCGAAAAGGCCACAATCTCGTCATACTTTCGCTCGATCTCGGCGCGGCGCATGCCCAGGATCGCGCCGTTGAGGTAGATGTTCTCGCGGCCGGTCAGTTCGGGGTGGAAGCCGGTGCCTACCTCCAGCAGCGAGCCGACCCGGCCGTGGATCTCGGCGCGGCCGCTGGTGGGCTCGGTGATGCGCGAGAGGATCTTCAGCAGGGTGCTCTTGCCCGCGCCGTTGCGGCCGATGATCCCCACCACCTCGCCGCGCTGGACCTCGAAGGAGACGTCTTTCAGCGCCCACAGGTCGTCCGAATGGGAATTGGTAGATTGGGAATTGGTAGATTGGTGGCCGCGGCGGAACATGCCTGTCAGCGCGTCGCGCAGGGTGTCGTGCCGCTGCTGGCGCGCGCCCAGGTGGTAGAGCTTGGATAGGTTCTCGACGCGGATGGCAATGTCTGACATAGTTGATTTTGTCGGAGGAGCAACTGAACAGGTCAAACCTGCCTGTTCACATGCCGCCACTGGTGTTCCAGGCCATCGGCGAGAGTGACTTGCGCGCTGAAACCAAGGCTGGCGGCGGTCCAACGCGTGTTTGCCCAGGTGTCGCGCACGTCGCCGGGCTGGGCTGGAAAGCAGCGTTTGAGTGGCTGACGGTCTGTGGTCATGGCGATTTGCTCCAATATCTGGTTCACGGAAGCACGCGTTCCTCCGGCGATGTTGAACAAGCCGCCTTCGTGTTGGCCGGCACGACAGGCTGCACCGGCCAGTTGAAATGCCTGTACCACATCGGCCACAAAGGTGAAATCGCGCGTCTGACAACCGTCGCCGTAGATTGCGATCTCCCTGTTTTCGAGCACGGCGGTCAGGAAGCGCTGAAAAGCCATGTCGGGCCGTTGGCGCGGGCCGTAGACGGTGAACAAACGCAGGGAAATCGTGGGCAACCCATGCACCGCGCTGTACAGCCGGCACAGGTGCTCGGCCGCCAGCTTGGTCACGCCGTAGGGGCTGACCGGCGCCGGCGTCATCTCCTCCTGCAAGGGCATGGTCGGCAGGTTGCCGTAGGCTGAGGAGGAGCTGGCATAGACCAGCGGAACGTGGCCGGCATTCATCGCCGCTTCCAGCAGGCGCTGGGTAGCCAGGATGTTGTTGCGAGTGTAGACCTCGAACTGTCCGCCCCAACTGCCGCGTACACCGGGTTGCCCGGCCAAATGATAGATCAGGTCCACATCCTGCAACAAGCTGGCCAGGTCGACTGTGTTCAGATCGGCCTCTACCAATCGAAAGTTGGCGTGCCCTGTGGCCGCAGCGATGTTCTGTTCCTTGATGCGCCGGTCGTAGTAGTCGGCGAAGCAGTCGACGCCGGTGACCCGCTGGCCATCTGTCAGCAGCGCGTCGACCAGATGGGATCCGATGAAGCCGGCCGCGCCGGTGACCAGAACGCGTCCCACTAGCTCAGCTCCGGTTGCATTGTTGTGCGCTGTTGCTGGTACCAATCGATGGTTCGTCGCAGGCCATCCTTGAAGGGGGTGTGCGACCGGAAGCCGAACAGTCGCTCGGCCCGCCCCGTGTCCAGTTTGCGCCGCGGCTGGCCGTTGGGCTTGGATGTGTCCCAGACCAATTGGCCCTGGAAGCCGGTCAGGTGGGCGATGGTCTCGGCCAGCTCTTGGATGCTGATCTCGAACGCGCTGCCCAGGTTGACCGGTTCCGGCCCGTCGTAGCGCTCGGCCGCCAGCAGGATGCCCTCGGCCGCGTCGGCCGCGTAGAGGAACTCCCGCGTCGGTGAGCCGTCGCCCCACACCACCACCTCGTCCAGCCCCTGCTCCCGGGCGTCGACGAATTTCTTGATCAGCGCGGGGATGACGTGCGACGAGGCAGGGTCGAAGTTGTCCTCCGGGCCGTACAGGTTGACCGGCAACAGATAGATGGCGTCGAAGTCGTACTGCTCGCGATAGGCCTGGGCCTGCACGAGGAGCATCTTCTTGGCGAGGCCATAGGGCGCGTTGGTCTCTTCCGGGTAGCCGTTCCACAGCTCTTCTTCACAGAAGGGGGTGGGAGTGAACTTGGGATAGGCGCAGATGGTGCCAGCCACCACGAATTTGGCGACGCCCTGTTGCCGTGCGGCCTCCATGAGATGGATGCCCATGACCGCGTTGTCGTAGAACAGCTCGCCAGGGTGGGCGCGGTTGTAGCCGATGCCGCCGACGTTGCCGGCCAGGTGGATAACGATGAAGGATGAAGGATGAATGATGAACGGGGAACGGCGGAGGTCGGAGAAGAGCCGTTGGATGGCGTCCCAGGAGCGCAGGTCGTAGTCGGCTTTGCGGGGGACGACGATCTGGTGGTCGGCAAGGCCGCGGGCGCGCAGGGCCGCGACCAGGTGCCGGCCCAGGAAGCCGGCGCCGCCAGTGACGATCACGGTCTTGTCGCTCCAGTCGAAGGGAGTCCAGGATGGGTGTGCGGTCATGGAATGCAGGTCCTGCTCGCCAGGGTGTGTTCGGTGGCCAGCCCCGTTGCCCGCCGTCAGGTCACAGGGTGTGTGATTGGATTTGCACAATCGCTGAAATTTAACTAAACTCCATTCAAAGAGCGGTATCGTAAGTCCTGGTGACCCTGGCCACCCGTAGGGTGGACCTAGCCTCCGGTGCAACTCCGGAGGGACAGACTGAAATCGGGGCCCAGGGAGAGCCGCTTTTTTGATTCCTACCACAGGCTGCGAAGTATCACCTCACGGCGCCACATCACCAGCCTCATCCAGATATCCGTACCAAAGTGGCCTGTCATGTGTCACTGGTCTGTCCATGAACAGCTACGCGTTGAGGAGACCGCACTCAACGGCAGAGACCGACGACGGAAGCTGCCAGCCGTTTGCCGGAGGGGTGAACCGCTCGGCCGAGGCCAACATCTGCCAATACTCGACGGGGGCCGGCTGGAGCAGGTTGTCCAGATCGCCTTGTTCCCGCACGAATTCGGTCTGCAACTCGATGGCATCCAAGAGGTTATGATAGGCCTGTTCAGGCGTTTCCCCTTGAGCGACCAAATCGAACTCCAAACAATGAGCCAGGAACAAGTCGTCCTCACGGTACAACACCGCATGCACCATCAGAGCTTTCATGGTGGTCTCCTTATAGCCTGTCTGTCCTGATCAGTGTTAGCATAAGGCGTCAGAGGTTATTTTAGATCATACCTTGTCAGCGGCAAGCTCGACAAGAGTTTCGCCCTTCGCAGGCAGGCTAAGCGTCATGCTGTGCGAAGCAGCTAGACAGGCTCGCCAAGGTATGTTCGGTGGCCAGCCCCGTTGCCCGCCGTCGGTGTCGAATTGAGTGCAGCGATCATACCACGGATGCGGCAAAGTCGCCAAAAACCAGCCTCGCTGGCGCTACTTCGTCACCTCGCCGCGCTGGATCCTTCGGCGACCCTCAGGACAGGCCACGAAGGAGACGTCCCTCAGCGCCCAGAGCTCGTCGGAAGAACCCGGAGCCTGCCACGGGTTTCACGGATTAGACGGATTTTCCCGATCCCTGATCC
>JAJTXO010000040.1 GCA_021463315.1 Caldilineales bacterium
ACCGCACTGGAGAATGTGCGGCTGGCCTGTCAGGCGTTGGGCAAGGACAACTTCAGCTTTCTGCGGCCAGCCAGCCATTTCCAGCAGTACGAGCAGCGAGCCTGGGCGATCCTGCAGCAGGTGGGCCTGGCCGAGCGCGCGCTGATGCTGGCGCGCACGCTGCCGCATGGCGATCAGCGCAAGCTGGAGCTGGGCATCATCCTGGCCGCGGACCCGGAACTGCTGCTGCTGGACGAGCCGACCGCGGGCATGGCCGCCGAGCAAGTGCCGGAGCTGCTGGCGCTGATCAAGCAGATCCAGACCAGCGGCGACAAGACCATCGTCCTGGTGGAGCACAACATGAATGTGGTGATGAGCATCTCCGACCGCATCACCGTCATGCATCAGGGACAGATGCTGGCCGAAGGGACGCCCGCCGAGATCGCGGCCAACGAGACGGTGCAGCGCGCCTATCTGGGCGGACTGTATGAGCTATGAGAAATGGTTAATGGTGAACGGTCAATGGGTAATGGTCAATGCCCTGCAACTGCCGCCGCGTACACGTTCTGCCGTTAACCATTAACCGTTACCCATTCACCATTGACCATTTGCCATGACCAACCTCCTCGAAGTCCACAACATTCACACCTTCATCGGCCAGTTCCACATCCTCGAAGGGGTCAGCGTGCAGGCGCCGGCTGGCGAGATCGTGGCTTTGCTAGGGCGCAACGGCGCGGGCAAGACCACCACCCTCAAGTCGATCCTGGGGCTGACGCCGCCGCGCTCTGGCCAGGTGATCTTCGACGGCGTGGAGATCCAGGGCCGGCGTCCCTTCGAGATCGCCGCGCTGGGCATCGGCTTCGTGCCGGAGCATCGCGCCATTTTCCGCGATCTGAGCGTCTACGAGAATCTCAAGATCGCCGAGCGCAAAAAGGGCGACCTGGAGCGCAAGTCCGACTTCATCTTCGAGCTGTTCCCCGATCTCCAGCGCTTGATCAAGCTGCCCGGCACCCATCTTTCCGGCGGACAGCAGCAGATGCTGGCCTTGGCTCGCGCCCTGGTCCCCGACAATCGCCTGTTGCTGATCGACGAGCCCAGCGAGGGCCTGGCCCCGGTGATCATCGAGGCCATGATGGACGCGATCCGCAGGCTGTCAGCTTCCACCACCGTGGTGCTGGTGGAGCAGAATTTCCTCGTGGCCAGCCAGCTCGCTCAGCGCTACGTCATCGTCGAAGAAGGCCGCACGGTGCAAAGCGGCCTCATGGCCGATTTGACAAACGACAAGGCTACGATCCAGCGCTATTTGGGCGCGGCCTGAGCAAGGGTTAATCGGTGAAATGGTGAATGGTGAATTGGTGAATTGGTGAATGGTTAATTGGTGAATTGGTGAATGGTGAATTGGTTAATGGTTAGCGGCAGAATCCCTGCATGCGCAGCGCTCCGGACATTGACAATTCAGCCATTCAGCCATTCACCAATTGACCATTCTTTCCCCCTTCCGCCCATACACGGACATCCCACATGAACAACTTCCTCCGATCCTTCGGCAAAAACCGCACGTTATTCCTGACCCTGATCATCCTGGCGCTGCTCTTTCTGCTGGCCATCCAGGGCATGACCACGCGCGATTGGGTGGTGACTGTGCTGCGTGGGCTGGCAGTGGGGTCGATCACCTTCTTGGTGGCGGCCGGGCTGAGCATCATCATGGGGCTGATGGACGTGCTCAACCTGGCGCACGGCACGCTGTACATGATCGGCGCCTATGTGGGCTGGAGCATGTATGTGCGTCCCGATGCCATGGTGGACATGGCCACTCCCTTCGGGCTGCTGCTGGCTGGCTTTGCCTTGATGCCGCTCTGGGCGCCGCTGCTGGCCCGCCGGTCGTTCAGCCGCAACGTGGCGCGCATCTGGCCGTGGGCGGCGCTGCTGCTGGGACTGGCCCTGTTGATCTATGGATTGACCAGCGCGCCGGTGGCTGTGTGGAGCGGCTCCGACTATCAGAACAGCCCCATCGTCTGGACGCAGTTCGCGGAGGTCGGCGCGGTAGCGCAGAATGTGCAGCCGGCAACTTTCCAGCCGGGCCAGTCGCCGGTGCTGATCTGGGGAGCCATTCTGCTGGGCAGCGCGCTGGCCGGCCTGGCCATCGTCGGCCTGGTGCAGAGCCGTCGCGGGTCGGAAGCGCAGACGCGTCTCTCGCCGGCCCGCCCGCTGGCCAGTTTCGCCATCCTGGCGGGCCTGGCGCTGCTGCTCTTCCTGGTGAACACGCCGCTGACCGCATTCCTGTTCGGCCTGAGCACCAATATCCTGTTCATTCTGGCCATTCTCGTCGCCGCACTGGTGGGCGTAGGGCTGGGCAGCCTGATGGAGGCCACGCTGATCCGGCCGCTCTATGCCCGCGCGATCTATCAGATCATGCTGACCTTCGGGCTGGCCTTCATCGGCACCGAGCTGGTGCGCACCATCTGGGGGCGCACAGGTTTCACCATGCCCAAGCCCGCGCTGTTTGCCAGCACCGGCGACGGCTGCCCGGCCAGCAGCATTGCCGGCTGGCTGCAGAACAACTGCTCGACCATCGTTTGGAAGATCGGCGGCCAGAACGCACTGATCCGCACCTACAACGAGATCTTCGTCATTCTGGTGGGTCTGCTGGTCCTGATCGCCGTCTGGCTGCTTTTGCAGCGCTCGCGGCTGGGCATGATCATTCGCGCCGGCGTGCAGGACAGCGCCATGGTGGAGGCGTTGGGCATCAATGTGCGCCGTGTGTTCACGTTGGTCTTTGGCTTGGGCGTCGGGCTGGCTGCGTTGGGCGGCGTGATCGCAGCGCCGGCCGGCGGTCTGTCGGACGCCATGGGCGCCACGCTCTTGCTGGGCTCGCTGATTGCGCTGGCTATCGGCGGCCTGACCAGCTATCCCGGCGCGGCCGCGGGTGCGATCATCGTCGGCCTGGTGCAGCAGTTCATCATCCGCTTTGGCCAGTTGGGCATCAACCTGCCCTTCCTGGACGAACCGTGGAAGCCCACCCCCCCCATCGTGCCCGCCTCGACGATCATCCTGATGATCATCGTCCTGCTGGCGCTGCCGCAGGGATTGTTTGGACGGAAAGAGTGATCGGTGAACGGTGATCGGTGATCGCTGATCGGTGATCGGTGATCGGTGATCGGTGATCGGTGATCGGTAATCGGTGATCGGTGATCGGTGATCTCTGACCTCTGACCTCTGACTTCTGACTTCTGACTTCTGACTTCCGACTTCTGACCTCCCCCGTCCCCGTAAACAGTAATCGGCAGACGCATCCCGCTGACTCCGGTTCAAGGCTCAAGGAGCACGCATGCCCTCACAAGGCTCTTTTTTCAAACGCAACCTGGCTTTCATCCTGACCGTCGGCGTGCTGGTGGCGTTGCCCTTTGCGCTGGCGCTGCTCAACGGCCAGTCCTTTGCCAGCCTGCTGGCCAACGAGGCCGGCGATGCCAAGTTCCTGCAAGGGCTGATGATCGAGATCTTCATCCTGGCAGTGTTTGCCATCAGCTACGATCTGGTGCTGGGCATCACGGGCCTGCTCTCCTTTGGGCACGGCATGTTCTTCGCCTTCGGCGCCTACATGGCTGGCATCTTGCTCAAGAGCTTTGGCTGGCCGCTCTGGCAGGTGCTGATCGGCATTGTCGTGCTGGGCGTGATGCAGGCGCTGCTCTTTGCGCTGGTGCTGCCGCGCGTCAAGGGCATCACCTTCGCCTTGGTGACGCTGGGCATCGCGTCGGTCTTCGATATCCTGATCAAGTCGCAGGAGCTAAACGCCTTCACTGGCGCGGACGTGGGCCTGCAAGGGGTGCCGCGGCCCGCCGGCCTCAGCCCAGCGGACGATCGGTTGCGCTTCTACTACATCGCCTTGATTTTCGCCGTGGTGGTCTATCTGATCTACAAGCGCTTCGTCGATTCGCCCACCGGCCGGGTCTGCATCGCCTCCCGCGAGAACGAAAACCGGGCCCTGAGCATCGGCTTCAACACCTTCTACTTCAAGTTGACTGCGCTGGTGGTGGCCAGCATCACCGCCGCGCTGGCCGGCATGTTGCACACCCTCTACAAGCCCCTTGTCAGTCCAGAGATCGCCGGCCTGGGCTTCACCGTCCAGGGGCTGCTGATGCTGCTGATCGGCGGCATCGGCACGCTCAGCGGCGCCATGGTCGGCGCAGCCGTGCTGCGCCTGATGGAGTTCTACTTCTCGCGTTGGTTCGGCGAAAGCTCCGGCTTCGTCATCGGCGCCGTCTACGTCATGATCGTCTTGTTCCTCCCCTACGGCATCGTGGGCACCTGGCGGCTGCGCCGGCTGGACATCAAGGCCGGCTGGCAGCGCTTGTTGGATCTGCTGCAACTGAACAAGCCAAAACCGGGCGGCGCTGATCGGAAATGACAGGATGTCGATGGCCGTCTACCTCCAGGCCAATTGTAACAAGCGCTCCAGCCAGCGGCAAACCTACTTTGCATCAAACCAATCGACCTGTGCTATAATCTCCGGCGATTGAAAGCACGGCCCAAAGGTCACACCAAGACGGGCTGTTCAGGTTGAAAGGAGCACAAAGAACATTGAAAATCACAACAGAGCGTTTGCCCCATGCGCAGATTGCGCTGATCATCCAGCCCGACGAGCAACAGGTTGAGCAGGCGCTGCGCAAGGCCGCGGCCAAAGTCGCCCAGCGCTATACCATCCCTGGCTTTCGCAAGGGCAAGGCCCCCTTTGCGGCCGTGGTGCGCGCCTACGGCAAAGAGGCGCTTTTTGAGCAGGCCGCCGAGGACATGGGCGATGAAGTATATAAGCAGGCGCTGGCAGAGACCGGCTTGCAGCCCGTCGGCCCCGGTGTGCTGGAGGACGTTTCCTTCGATCCCCTGGTTTATCGCCTGGTGCTGCCCATGCCGCCGGAGATCGATCTGGGCGACTATCGCTCGGTGCGCGTCGAGCGGCCGGCGATCGAGATCAGCGACGACGAGATAGAGGCCGAGTTGCTGAAGCTGCAAGAGGAGCAGGCCGAGTGGCTGCCGCTGGAGGATGAGGGCGCGGACTATGGCGACCTGCTGATCATGCGGATTCAGGGCGCGGCCAGCGAAGAAAAGATCGTCGACGACGAGGCCTTCGAGTTGATCCTCGAGCAGAAGAGCGAGGGTTTTCCGCCCGGCTTCGATCAGCAGTTCCTGGGCGCCAAGACCGGCGATCAGATCGCCTTCGATGTGACCTATCCTGACGACTGGGCTTCCGATTTTGCCGGCGTCGAGGCTCACTTCGAGGCCCAGATCATCAGCGTCAAGCACCGTGAGCTGCCGGAGCTGAACGACGACTTTGCCTTGCTGGTGGGCGACTACGATACGCTGGACGCTCTCAAGCAGAACATCCGTGAGGGCCTCTTGGAGCAGCTACAAGACGTGGCGGACACCGACTTTGCCAATGCTGTGCTGGCCAAGGTGATCGAAGGCGCCGTCTCCATCGAGTACCCGCCCGTCTTGGTCGAAAATGCCGTCGATCGTGTGATGTTCGAGCAGGAGCAAAGCATGCGCCGCGCTGGCCTGCCGATGAGCGAGTTCCTGCGTTTGACAGGCCGGACCGAGGCCGATATGCGCGAGATGATGCATGGCCGGGCCGAGGCTGATCTGCGCACCGATCTGGTGCTGGACACCCTGGTCAAGCTGGAGGGCCTGCGCGCGACCGACGACGAGATCGACGAGCGCGTCAGTCAACTGCTGGCAGATTCCGATGCAGAAGACGCGTCGCTGGTGGAGTTCCTGCAGTCGCCCAGTGGTCGCCATGCTTTGTCCCATGACATCGACCGACGCAAGGCCATCCAGCGTATGATCGCCATTGGCGACGGCACGGCGCCGGAACTGACTAGCGACCCCGAGCCGCCGGTTGACTCCGCAACAGAGCCGCCGGCTGACTCCGCAGAGTCGGCGTAGACAAGATCGGAGGAAACGTGTTCGACCAGTATCCCCAGTCCATGGTTCCCATGGTCATCGAGACCACCGCACGCGGCGAGCGCGCCTACGACATCTACTCGCTGCTGCTGCGTGAGCGCATCATCTTCCTGGGAACGCCCATCAACGACCAGATCGCCAACCTGATTGTCGCCCAGTTGCTCTACCTCAACCGTGAGGACCCGGAGCGCGACATCTTCATGTACATCAACTCGCCCGGCGGCTCAGTTTATGCCGGGCTGGCTATCTACGACACCATGCAGATGATCGAAGCGCCGGTCAGCACCACCGCTGTCGGCGTGACGGCTAGCATGGGCACGGTGCTGCTGGCAGCCGGCCACAAGGGCAAGCGCTACGCCCTGCCCCATGCCACGGTGCATATGCATCCGGCCGGCGGCGGCGCCCAGGGCTACACCCCCGATGTGCGCATCCAGTTCAAGGAGCTGGAGCGCGTCCAGACCCAGCTCTTCCACATTCTGGCCAAGCACACCGGCCAGACCGCGCAGATCATCGAGGAAGACTTCGACCGCGACCGCTGGATGACCGCGCTGGAGGCCAAGGACTATGGCCTGGTGGACGACGTGCTGGGCGACACCAGCGACGTGATCAAGGCGCTGGAAGACGAGCGCTTGCAGCGCTAGACACAGGACTGACGGTCCTCTGCCCATATCATGCCCAAACCCAATCCCCCAGCCGCCACCTGTTCATTCTGCCATCGCACCGAGGATGAGGTCATGCGCCTCATCCAGGGTCCCGATGCCGCCTTCATCTGCGACATCTGCGTGGATATGTGCGCTGAGATCCTGCGTGAAGAGCTGGCCCAGGCCAACAGCGATGGCGCGCCCGTGCTGGAACATCTGCCCGCGCCCAAGGAAATCGTCGAGCGGCTGAATCAATATGTGGTCGGCCAGGACCGCGCCAAGAAGGTGCTGGCCGTGGCGGTCTACAACCACTACAAGCGCGTCTCGTCCGGCGCGGCCTTGGGCGACGTGGAGCTGCAGAAAAGCAACATCGTGCTCATCGGCCCCACCGGCACCGGCAAGACCCTGCTGGCCCAGACCCTGGCCCGCATCCTGGACGTGCCCTTCACCATCGCCGACGCCACCAACCTCACCGAGGCCGGCTACGTGGGCGAGGATGTGGAGAATGTGCTGGTCGGCCTGCTGCACGCGGCCGAGTGGAACATCGAGCGCGCCCAGATGGGCATCGTCTACATCGATGAGATCGACAAGATCGCCCGCAAGCAGGGCGACAACCCCTCCATCAGCCGCGACGTCTCCGGCGAAGGGGTGCAGCAGGGCCTGCTCAAGATCATCGAGGGCAACGTTGTCAACGTGCCGCCGCAGGGTGGTCGCAAGAACCCCCATCAGGAATTCATCCGTCTGGACACCCGCAACGTGCTCTTTATCTGCGGCGGCGCCTTCGCCGGTCTGGACGAGATCATCGCCCGGCGCATCCAGGGGCCGGGCCGCATAGGCTTTGGCTCCAGCGCCACCAAGCGACTGGACCCAGAGCATATGCGCGCCGAGCTGCTTCAGCAGGCCACCTCCGACGACCTGATGAAGTTCGGCTTGATCCCTGAGTTCGTCGGCCGCCTGCCGGTCGGCGTCAGCGTCGATCCGCTGGACAAGACCGCGCTGGTGCGCATTCTCACCGAGCCGCGCAACGCCTTGGTCAAGCAGTACCAGCGGCTGTTCAGTCTGGACAACACCGAGCTGGTCTTCACCCCCGATGCGCTGCAGGCCACGGCCGACGAAGCCATCAAGCTCAAGATCGGCGCGCGCGGTCTGCGCACCATTCTGGAATCGGTGCTGCTGGACGTGATGTACGAGATCCCCTCCCGGCCCGAGGTCACCAAGTGCGTGGTCAACGCCGACACCATTCTGCGCCGTAGCCAGCCGGTGCTGCTGGCCGGCGGCGAGCGGGCCGTGCATTGGGGACCTGAGCTGCAGGCCACCGCGTCATAAGGAGGCCAACTTCCCGAGAGTTGGCATCCATCCAGCGTTTGCCAACCTTCCGAGAGGTTGGCAAACTGCTTTCCGCCCATGATCGAAGTCAACGAAGCTCAATGCCAGGCCATTGGTCGCCGCTTGCGCAGCCAGACCGTGCAGGCCGACGAGTTCCTGTGCGTGCCGGCTACGCTGGAGGAGGCGCAGCAGGAGGCCAACTACTGGGCCTTTGCCATCGCCATCTGCCAGCACACCAAGAGCCTGGAGGGTGTCATCGCAGGCCGCTGGCGGCGCGGCTGGGACTATCTGATCAGCGCCAGCCGGCGGAGCCTGGCTGAATTCGCCTCGGCCCCGGCCATGGCCCAGATCGATGCCGGCCGGCTGGCCGCTATGCTTTCCGACGACTTCGACCCCGCCCGCTCGACGGTGGATCGCGTCGAGGAGCGGCTGGGCCAACTGCACGACGTGGCCCGCGTGCTGTTGGAGCAATACGAAGGCCAGGCCATGAACCTCTACTGCCAAGCCGGCGGCCGCATCCTGGGCGAGGGAGGCATCTTTCAGCGGCTGGCCGCCATCCCCGCCTACACCGATCCCTTGGACAAAAAGGCGCAACTGCTGGTGGGCCAGCTCGATGCGGCCGGCGTCTGGCCGTTGGCTGACCCCCAGAACCTGCGGGTATGCATGGACTATCACGCCATGCGGGTCGCGCTGCGCACCGGCATCGTCGAGGTGACCGATCCCGGTCTGCGGATTGCGCTCAGACAAAAGGCGCAGGTCAGCGACGAGATCAACCACGCGGTGCGGCGCGCGGTCTCCGACGCCTGCGACCGGGTCATCGTCCATGGCGGCGTCAGCGTCTTCGAGTTCGACAAGTGGATCTGGCACCTGGGCCGCAGTTGCTGCTTCTACGACCACGAGCCGATCTGCGGCCCGCGCACCTGTCACAAGATGGAGATCTGCACCTACATCCGGGCCGTGGACTACGCCTGCCCCGGCAAATGCTCGCTGGATGGCGCGTGCAAAGGCAGCCGGGACGACGCGTACAAGACGTTCTGGGAAACCAACGTATATACTGAGTTCTATTGAGCATCGAACCTGGCCACTCTCTTCCCTGAACGATCGCCAGGCGCCCTGGAGCGGGCGTCGGGTCGGGCGAGATTTCGCCGCCAGAGTCGGGCGAGACGCCCTTGAGATCGCGAGCCGATGTTGATCCCCAAAACGAACTACTGGGCCGAGATCGACGGTGAGGTGGTGTTGAGCGACTGGCGCGTGCAGCTCCTGCAGGCCATCGACGAGGCCGGCTCCATCAGCGGCGCAGCGCACCAGCTTGACATCCCCTACCGGCTGGCCTGGGAACGCGTCCACGAGATGGAGCAGCGGCTAGGCCAGCCCCTGGTGGACGCGCAGGCGGGCGGCGCGGGCGGCGGCGGCGCCACCTTGACCCCGCTGGCGCGCGACCTGATCCGGCGCTGGCGCGATTTTCGCCGTGGCCTGGAAACCCTGGTAGCGCAGCATTTCGACGCCGCCTTCGGCGATGACGCCCCGTAGACGCGACTTCAGCCGTTCCGCTGGAGGCCGCCGAAGCATCCCCCCTCGCGTTATGCTGAGCACCCCTTGAAAATCCATCGCACCTGGTTGTTGGCACTCCTTCTCGTCGTTGTTCTGGCCCTGGGCATCGTCCTGGGGCGTTTTGTGTTGCGCGCAAACCAGCCGCCGGCCAGCCAGCCCGAGCCTGGCGCCGCAGCCGTGGTCCCCTCCCTGCCCACGGTCACTCCCACCGCGCCCGCGCCCACGGCGACGCCCACCCCATCGGCCACCAGGAGCGTCTCTGACCGCGCGTCCACGGCGACGGCCACGGTCACACCGGCCGCGCTGGTCGCCCGCACGCCCGGCCCCACCGTCGCACCCGATCTGGCGCTGGAGATCACCAGCCTCAAGCCCAACCAATATCTCGGCTACGTGGCCCAGCGCCATGGCGTCTCGCTGGCCGAGCTGGTCGAGCTCAGCGGCATCGAGAATCCCGACGTGGTGCCCATCGGCCAGGGGCTGATCATCCCCCACCGGCCGGGCCGCGCCACGCCGGCCGACGTGCTCCTGCCCGACAGCGAGCTGGTCTACGGCGCCGGCTACGTCGATTTCGACCTGCGCGCGTTCGTGGCGCAGCAGGGCGGCCGGCTGGCGCAGGTCAGCATGGCCGGCAACAACGGCGAGCAGTGGAGCGGCGCGGACGTGGTGGAACGGGTGGCCATGCGCTACAGCGTGGGCCCGCGCGTGTTGCTGGCCATGATGGAAGCCAGCAGCGGCTGGGTCAGCGATCCCAGCCCCACCGGCCTGGCCGCGGACTATCCCCTGGGCCACACCAACGGCGCGCCCGGCCTGCTGCCGCAGCTCGAATGGGCCGCGGACGCGCTGAACCACGGCTTCTACGGCTGGCAAGACCGCGGCGAGACCGCCATCCGCTTCGAGGATGGCACGCTGGCGCGCGGCGCGCCCGGCCTCAACCCCGGCACTGTGGCTGTGCAGCGCGCGCTGGCGGCCGATGCCACCTACAGCCAGCTTCCCCAGCGCCTGGCCGACTTCGACGCGGCCTATCGCCGGCTGTTCGGCGATCCCGCCAAACTGGACGCGGGCCCGGTGCTGCCGGCCGGGCTGGAGCAGCCAGCGCTGCATCTGCCCTGGCTGTCGGGCGAGTGGTGGCACCTGACCGGTGGGCCGCACGGCGGCTGGATGCCCAGCAGCGGCTGGGCCGCGCTGGATTTCGTGCCCGAAACCGCGCAGATCGGCAACTGCGTGCCCGCGCCGGCGTGGGCCGTGGCGGCCGCGCCCGGCGTCGTGGTGCGCAGCACCCCCGGCGAGATCCTGCTGGACCTGGACGGCGACGGCGACATGCGCACTGGCTGGGTCTTGCAATACCTGCACATCGTCGACCAGCCCGAGGTGGGGACGGTGCTGGCCCAGGACGATCCCGTGGGCCGGCCCAGTTGCGAGGGGGGCGCGGCCGAGACCACCCATCTGCACTTCGCGAGGCGCTACAACGGCCTCTGGGTGGATGCCGGCGGACCGGTTCCGATGGTGCTGGATGGATGGACGGCCTTCGGCGGCTTCGAGTACGAGGGGGGCATGACCCAGCCCGGCCAGCCGTCGCGCGAAGCCACCCACTCGCGCGACCGGGCGATCAATGGGCTGTTGCGGCAGTGAGTTGAGCGTCGCCACGCGCCGGGTCTTGCTGGCCTGCAAGCCAAGCCAGCGCACCTCACCCCTGGCTTGCCTCTCGCCCTGCAATCGGTATAATCCACTGCCATGCGCGAATCGCCCTATCCCATGGTTTCGGTTGACCATGCCCTGGCCAGCATCCTGCGCCATGTAGCTCCCTTGCCGGCTGCCGCCGTGTTGTTGCCTGATGCGCTGGGGCTGGTCTTGGCCGAGGACCTCCGCGCGCCGGCCGATCAGCCCCCCTTTCCCGCGTCCATCGTGGACGGCTTCGCGCTGCGCGTGGCCGATGGCGCGGCGCCGCGCCGGCTGGCCGGCGAGCAGATGGCCGGCGTCGTGGCCGGGATCGTGGTCGAGCCGGGCGCGGCTGTGCGCATCACCACCGGCGCGCCCATCCCACCCGGCGCCGACGCGGTGGTGATGGTGGAGCGGGCCGATGAGCTGGACGGGCTGGTGACGCTCCATTGGGGGCAGGAGCTGCGGCCGGGGCTGGGCATCCGGCCGATGGGCGCGGACGTACTGGCCGGCCAGCAGGTGCTGGCGGCTGGTCAGGCGCTGGGCCCGGCCGAGCTGGGCATGGCGGCCTCGCTGGGCTTGTCCAGCGTGCCCGCGCATCGTCGCCCGCGGGTGGGGGTCTTCTCCACCGGCGACGAGCTGATGCCACCCGATCAGCCGCTGGGGCCAGGTCAGATCTACGACAGCAACCGGCCGAGCTTGCTGGCGGCCGTGGCCCAGGCCGGCGGCCAGCCGATCGATCTGGGCATCGTGCGCGACCGGCCGGGCGAGCTGGAGCAGGCGCTGGCGGCCGGGCTGGCCGCGGCCGACCTGCTGGTGACCTCGGGCGGCGTCAGCATGGGCGAGCTGGACCTGCTCAAGCCGCTGCTGGCCGGCTGGGGCCAGGTGCATTTCGGCCGGGTGCGCATGAAGCCGGGCAAGCCGTTGACCTTCGCCACCCTGCCCGCGCGCCAGACTGACGGCGCGATCGATCCGGGGCAGCCAGCGCGGCCGATCTTCGCCTTGCCCGGCAACCCGGTTTCGGCGCTGGTTACTTTCCACCTGTTCGTGCGGCCGGCCATCCGACGCATGGCTGGCCACGCAGCGGTGAGCCTGCCGCAGGTCATCGCCACGCTGGGGCAGCCGTTCCCATTGGACCCGGAGCGGCCGGAGTTTCACCGGGTGACGCTGCGCCGCGCCGAGGGTCGCTTTGTGGCCCGCTCCACCGGCAGCCAGGCCTCCAGCCGTCTGCTGTCAGCCAGCGGCGCCGATGGGCTGCTGGTGCTGGAGCAGGGCGAGGGCGTCGCGCCGGCCGGCGCAGAACGGCCCGTGCTGCTGCTGGACGACGCCTGGCTGGCCGCCTGACAGCGTCTTCCGACTAAGTGAGTTCCCATGAGTTCCTCTGAGTTCCCTTCCGATCAGGCAGAACCTATCGCACCGCTGACCCATCTGGACGAAAGCGGCGCGGCCCGCATGGTGGAGGTGGGCCACAAAGCCGAGACCGCTCGCGTGGCCGTGGCCGCGGGCGAGGTGCGCATGGCCGCGGCCACCTTGGCCGCGATCGTGGCCGGCGACCTGCCCAAGGGCGATGTGCTGGGCACGGCCCGCATCGCCGGCATCATGGCCGCCAAGCGCACCCCTGATCTGATCCCCCTCTGCCATCCGTTGCTGCTGAGCCAGGTGGCTGTGGACTTGCAGCCAGACGTTGACCACCATCGAGTTGTCATAACGGCGACCGTGCGTTGCCGCGGCCAGACCGGCGTCGAGATGGAAGCGCTGACCGCGGTCGCGGCCGCTGCGCTGACCGTCTACGACATGGCCAAGGCGCTGCAGAAGGACATGGTGATCGGCGAGGTCCGGCTGCTGGAAAAGCGCGGCGGCAAGAGCGGCGATTGGGCGACGGAGTGACGGGGTGACAAGGTGACAAGGTGACAAGGTGACAAGGTGACAAGGTGACATTCAGGATGACAGACGTGACTTCGGCGATGACCAATCTACCCGCCGCAGCGGCGCACCCGCTGCAGCAGCGTACCAATCCACCAACGCTTGAAGTCCAGGTGAGGTTGTTTGCCTCGCTGCGCCAGGCGGTGGGCGAGGCCAAGCTGACGCGCAGCCTGCCGGTGGGCGCGACGGTGGGGGACCTGGTGCAGGGGTTGGCGGCTGAGTATCCAGACCTGCCCCGCGCGGCCGGCGCGATCTATGCCTCGGTCAACCGGGTCTACGCCGGCCAGGAGCGCATCTTGCAGCCCGGCGACGAGGTGGGGCTCTTTCCGCCGGTCAGCGGCGGCCAGGCCGGGCGTCCGCTGTTCGAGATCACCGAGACGCCGCTGTCGCTGGACGATGTGGCTGGCCGCGTGGCCGCGCCCAATCGCGGCGCTGTGACTGTCTTCGCGGGCCTGGTGCGGGGTGAGACCGATCTGGCCAGCCCCTACGCGGCCGCTCCGCCCACGGTCAGTGGCGACGGGCAGGGCCGGCTGCGCACCGACTATCTGGAATACGAGGCCTACGCCGAGATGGCCGAGGAGGTGATGGCGCAGATCGGCGCGGAGGTGCGGGCGCGCTGGCCGCAGATCGAGGCGATCAGCATCCTCCATCGCGTCGGCCGCATCGAGGTGGGCGAGCCCAGCGTGGTGATCGCCGTGGCCGCGGCGCACCGCGTCGGCGCCTTCGACGCGTGCAGCTACGCCATCGAGCGGCTCAAGGCCATCGTGCCGGTCTGGAAGAAGGAGGTCGGCCAGGATGGCCAGTGGTGGGTCGAGGGACCGCGCGCGGCCCATCCTGAGCCGGACACCGTCCCGCGGGCAGCGTTTCCTGGCCAGGGCAAACCATATTCAGATCTACCCGGTTGAGGGGCAACGATCACGACGGTGAATTGGACAGCCACGGGCAGTTCATGTATAATCCCCGGCTGTTGGCTGGCGCATGGGGCATGCAAGACCTGGCCCGTTGAGCATCCCTACGTCCTCTCACGTTTGCGCCGCCAACACAACAAAGACAAAGCCGGAGCTTGTCGAAAACTTTCAGGATCGTCGATCAACTCACGGAGGACGTTCGTGGCTAACCACAAGTCTGCTTTGAAGCGTATTCGCAGTTCAGAAAAGCGCCGCCAGCGCAACCGCGTGGCACGCGGCAGCGCCCGTTCCGCGGTCAAGCGCGCCCGCGTCAGCCTGGGCGGCAAGGACATGGCCGCCGCCGAGGTCGCGGTGGGCAGCGCGGTGTCGGCGTTGGACAAGGCTGCGGCCAAGGGCGTGATTCACAAGAACAACGCCGCGCGCCGCAAGTCGCGTCTGATGCGCCAACTGAACCAGGCGAAACAGCCGGCCGCATAAACCGACCGCACCTGCGGGTCTGTTGGTTGAGTTGCCGCCTCGGCGTATCGAAAC
>JAJTXO010000400.1 GCA_021463315.1 Caldilineales bacterium
AGATATCGACAATGTTGTGGTCATAACTCGTACCTCATGCTGTCAGTTGTGATTCATCCACATTCTACCACGATCAGCGCTTCTTCTGAAATGCCACATTCCCCACCTGCAATACACAGCCGGCCTGGCCACCTCGCCGCGCTGGATCCTTCGGCGACCCTCAGGACAGGCCTCGAAGGAGACGTCCCTCAGCGCCCAGAGCTCGTCGGGGTGGTGATCGGTGACCGGTGATCGGTGATCGGTCGGTTGCGGCGCCGGCGCGCGAAGGCGCCGGTCAGTGCGTCGCGCAGGCTTGCACTGAGGCTTGGCGAAGTGGTGTCGTGACGCTGCTGCAGCGCGCCGATGTGGCCTGCCCTAAGCGAACGCGCGGGGTAGAGTTTGGATACACTTCGGCTTTGCTCAGTGCAAGGGTTGTCGACGCGGTTGGCGCTGTCGGACATGGGGCTAGAGGTCCATGAACTCTTCCACACTCACGCCGGTCTCGCGAATGATCGCTCGTACGGTTCCCCGCCGAATGCTCTTGCCGCGATAGTGCGGCACGGGAACGACTGTGCCGTCACTGTCTCGCACCCACAGCTCGTGGGACCCCTTGCCCTGGCGGTAGAAACGAAAGCCGAGTTTGTCCAGACGGCGGGTCACATCGCGGTAGGTCAGATCCCTTAGCGGCATCCTACGCCACTCCGATGGGAACGGCTACCGCCAGTTGTGTGCCTGGTGTCAAGACAATCGGGTTGAAGCCCAACGCCTCGCCCCGCTCGGTGCGGTAGGCAGTGATCAGCTTAACCACGTCAACGCAGTTGAAGATAGCCTCTTCGATCGTTTCACCTTCCCCGAACGCGCCTTGAATGCCTGGCGCTGAGGCAAGATAACCATCGTCGTTTGCTTCAAGAACAAGAGACAGGTAGATTGCTCGAGTATCTCTCATATGTCTCTCCTTGCTATTCGTCCAAATCCTGCGGCCCATTCGCCTGCCAACTCGCCAGTCGGAAATATGCCGTTATTCTACCACGATCGGCGCTTCTATACGAAAGAGACACGCACAGCGCCCAGCGGTGACCGGTGAGCCGTGATCGGTCGGTTGTGGCGCCTGCGCGCGAAGGCGCCGGTCAGCGCGTCGCGCGGGCTTGCACTGAGGCTTGGCGCAGTGGTGTCGTGACGCTGCTGCAGTGCGCCCAGGTGGCCTGCCCTAAGCGAACGCGCGGGGTAGAGTTTGGATACACTTCGGCTTCGCTCTGTGCAAGGGTTGTCGACGCGGATGGCGATGTCGGTCATAATCTATCAGGCTACCAGTAGCGCTTCATGCTCTGCCATCAGAATCGGTTCGCCCGTGACCAGTGAATAGAGCACATCCGGGTCCAGGTCGGCGCCGTTGGGCCAGCAAACCGTCCCCAGTTCAGCATCGACATGCACCGTGCGAAAATAGTCATGGGCGCGCAACGGCGCGAAGACGCCGGTGAATGCGACAAAATCGGCCACATCGACAATGCCTTGGACGCCATCCTCGAACCACAAATGAAGTTGATAATCGTCCATCACCCGTACATCAACTACATCTTTCAACATTGCATCACTCCAAAGGTTTGATTCGGGTCAACTCAGCCTGGCGGCGCGCTTGCTCCCAGTTGCGCATCAACTCGGCTTGATGCACGGATGCCCATTCCATGACGAGGCCAAAGACCCGAGGTGACAGCCGTCCTTGCAGCAGGGTCAATGATTGAATGCCGATCAGCGCCTTTTGCTCGCCATAACGGACGTGAAAATGGGGCGGCGCGTGATCATTGTAGTTCATGGTGATGATAATGCCAAAGAAGCGAGATATCTCGGGCATGTCAGGCCTCGCAGGAAACGTCGCGCGGCGCCCAGAGCTCGTCGGGGGAACCGGAAGCCTGCCACAGATTAGACGGATTATTCTTCTTCCCAATCCGTGAAATCTGTGAAATCCGTGGCAAAATGCCCCTCAGTGCGTCGCGCAGGCTTGCACTGAGGCTTGGCGAAGTGGTGTCGTGGCGCTGCTGGAGTGCGCCCGGGTGACCCGCCCTAAGCGAACGCGTAGGGTAGAGCCTGGATACACTTCGGCTTCGCTCAGTGCCAGGGTTGTCGACGCGGATGGCGATGTCGGTCATGGGCGGATGGGTTGCCACGGATGGGGCGAATCTCTCGGATGGGTCGGAGAATTCGTGCAATTCGGTTAGTTCGTGGCCGGATCTGTGTTACCCTTCATTGCCGCGAATGATCGGGCGTGACCAGGGTGTTGCATTGGTCGTCGGCTCCCCAGCCAACTCCAGCACTGCTCTGCGGGTATGTGGGGCGAGTCGGAATCGGAGCTCCTGTAACTGATCCAACAGTGGACTGACGGCTGGAATGAGCTCTAGCCGCTTGGCGTCGAGCAACAGCCCCAAAGTGCCGGTGAAGCGCAGCTCCAGCGATTCGGCGACGCGTCTAGCCAAGCCATCATCCAGGATAAGCACCGTGTCTGGTAACTCCAGACCCAGCATCAGCACCTCACTCTCGCCAGGCCCAAGATCGGTAATCAGACGTACTGCTTGTTCGCCGCGGGGACGGCGGACCAGCACCCAATCCAATTTGGATGGGTCAGGCAGGGATAGCCCAGCCATTCGTCCGACTGCCAGTTCATCTACCACCGCTCTGGGGACGATGATGTTGCCAGCCAGTCGACGGAGCAGGTCGAGATGGCCTATCTGATGCAAGTACTGCAGCGGCGACGTATTGCAGATGACCTCAGGCAACGTGTGCCTCCCGTTGGAGCGCCTCCGCTGTCAAGTTGAAGGTGTCAACACCGTAGTCAGCCAAGCGGAACAGAAACACTGTGCGGGGCACACCGGCCAAACGGGCTGCGGCGCCTGAGGAGAGGCGGCCTAGCTCGAAGAGCTTGACTGCGGCCGCCATGCGCAGAGCCTCTCCGGCTTCTTCATGCGTTACATTTAGGGCGAGAAGCGCTTCGCTGGGGATATCCAGGACGATAGTCATCGTTCAACCTCCAAAGCCAGTGACATCCAGGGCTGGGTCAAAAGCTGTCGTCCGTGTCATGGTCATACTATGTTCAAGGCTGTCCATGCTATCAATCTCCTGCTACTCGGCCGAGTGCGGCCGCGAGTTGCTCTGACCACTTGCCGACTGCAAAGACATTCACAGTTTCAGTAATTCACGATTCGCACGCAAAGACGCCAAAAATGCGAAGGAAATCCGGCCTTTGCGGCCTTTGCGCCTTTGCGCGGCATCATTATACACCGACGGCAACTGCGTGTGAAACGCTGTATCCCACCGCCAGCAGCGATCTCGGCCCGGCTGCTGGTGGGCTCGGCTGCGCGAGAGGACCTTCAGGAGCGTCGACTTGCCCGCGCCGTTGCGGCCGATGCTTGTCCTGAGCCTGGTCGAAGGGACACTGAACGGTGAGCGGTGAGCGGTCGGCGCCGGCGCGTGAAGGCGCCGGTCTGCGCGTCGGGCAGGCCTGCACTGAGGCTTGGCGCAGCGGTGTCGTGCCGCTGTTGCAGTGCGCCTTGGTAGATCGGTGGCTGCGGCGGAACAGGCGCCTGAATGGTAACAGAATGTGTTGCGCTTGATGACACCCCGACCAGAGCAGGCATGACAAGCGCCGCCGTCCGACCCGGCAGCGCCAGATCGGCTTGAACTTCTCTCTGAGCGCGGGCCGGAGCAGTGGCTACGACGATCCCGCGTTGTTTGTTCCTGATCCGCTCTGATCAAATGATATCGGCAAAGGTCCGCTCAGTGCTGCGGAAGAAGAAGAGCCCGCTGACCAGCACGCCCACCGCAATCAGCACCGAGAGGAGGAAGAGCGCCGCCGGCGCCTGCATGCCCGTCACCGCGCTGGCGTCGCCCAGCAGCGCCCAGCGAAACCCGCTCACCACCCCGGTCATGGGGTTCAAGGCCAACAGCGGCCGAAAACGCTCTGGGATGATGGTCACCGGCCAGATCACCGGCGTCAGATACATCCAAAGCTGGACGATGAAGGGCACCAACTGCTTGATGTCCCGATAGCGCACGTTCAGCGCTGACAGCCACAGGCCGAAGCCCAGTGCAGTGATCATAGCCAGAAGCAGGAAAAAGGGCAAAAAGAGCACCGCCGGAGTCAGCGGCACGCGGTAGAGCAGCATCAGCGCGGCCAGCAGCACAAAGCCCACGGCAAAGTCCACCAGCCCAGAGAGCACGCCGCTCAGCGGGATGGTCAGCCGCGGGAAGTAGACCTTGGTGATCAGGTTGGCGTTGTCCACCAGATTGGTGCTGGTGCGGGTCAGCGAGCCGGCGAAATACTGCCAGGGCAGCAGGCCGGCATAGGCGAAGATCGGGTAGGGCAGGCCGTTGGAGGGCACCTCCAGCAGAATGCCGAAGATCACCGTGAACACCAGCGTGCTCAGCAGCGGCTGCAACACCACCCACAGCACGCCCAGCGCGGTCTGCTTGTAGCGCACCTTGACATCGCGCCAGACCATGAAGTAGAGCAGCTCGCGGTACTCCCAGACCGCGCGCAACTGCAAGGCCGACAGCCCGCGCGTCGCCTGGATCAGCACCGTGGGAGGGGGTTCAGATGTAGTCTGTGTCATTGGGGCAATACCTTTTTGGGGCGTGGGGAATGGGGCGTGGGGAGTGGGGGCAGAGGTCAGAAGGCAGAA
>JAJTXO010000401.1 GCA_021463315.1 Caldilineales bacterium
GTTCTTGCGCACTGTCACCCTGAGGCTCGGCGAAGGGTCTCCGTTTTGCCAGGCGGCTCCTTCGCCACCTTCGGTCAGGATAATGTTCTTGCGCACTGTCACCCTGAGGCTCGGCGAAGGGTCTCCGTTTTGCCAGGCGGCTCCTTCGCCACGTCAGTGCTCTTCCGCAATGACCGGCAGCGCGAAGAAGAAGGTCGCGCCTTGACCCTGCTCGCTGCGCACCCAGATGCGGCCATCATGGGCCGCGACGATCGCCTGGCACAGGTAGAGGCCGAGGCCAGTGCCCTTGGTCTGGCGCCGCAGGCCAGAATCGACGCGGTAGAAGCTGTCGAACAGCCGGCCCTGCTCGTCGCTGGGAATACCGATGCCCTGGTCGGCCACGTAGGCGATCACCTCGGGCCCATCCTGCCAGGCGCCGACGCGGATCAGCCCACCCTGCGGCGAGTACTTGATGGCGTTGCTGACCAGGTTGTCCAGCACCTGGCGAATGCGCGCCTCGTCGGCCCACACCAGGGGCAGCTCCGCGGGAAAGCCCAGCTCGAACTGATGGTGGGTGGTCTGCAGGCGGAACCGATCCACCACCTTGCTGGCCAGCCGCGGCAGGTCCATCTCGCCGCGCTCCAGCTTGAAGACGCCCGCCTGAATGCGGCTGGCATCCAGCAGATTGTCGATCAGCGCGTTGAGACGATCGGCTTCTTCCTCGATGACAGCCAGCCCATCGGCCACGGTCTCAGGGTCCCAGGCCGCGTCGGGCCGGCGCAAGGTGCCGGCGTAGCCCTTGATCAGCGCCACCGGCGTCTTTAGCTCGTGCGAGATGACGCTGATGAAGGTGGATTTCATCTGCTCCGCCTCGCGGAAGCGGGTGATGTCCACCACGCTGACGATGATGTTCAGCAGGCGTCCCGCGTCGTCGTAGAGCGGCGTGTAGGTGACGCCCAGAGTCAGGCGTGAGCCGCCCGGCCGCGCCAGGTCTCCCTCCACGTAGAGCGAGCCGGCCGCGTGGCCTGGCTGGCTGGGGTCGATCTCGCCCGGCAAGGGGGGCAGACCGGCCGCGTCGCACAGGTTGGGGCCGTTGGCGTTTTCCAGGCTGAGCACCTTCCAGCACGGCTCGCCCACCACCTCCTCGGCCGGCCAGCCGGTCATGGCTGACAGGGCGCGGTTGATCACCTGCACGCGGCGGTCGGGCGCCAGGATCATCACCCCGTTGGCGTTGTTGTCGATGATAGCGTCCAGCCGGCGTTTCTCGGCCGACACCTGCTCATACAGCCGGGCGTTGCGCACCGCGATCGCGGCCTGATCGGCGAAGCTCTGCAAGACCTGGCGCTCGTTGACGCCGAAGGCCGCGCCGCCGCTGCGCAGGGCATAGATCGCGCCGACCAGCTCGTCGTCGCTGCGCAGCGGCATCTGCACGATCTGGCGCAGAGGGATGCCGGCCGCGGCCGACAGCAACGGCAGCTCCGGCAGGCCGCGGCTGGTCTCGCCCGAGCTGGCGAGCTGGCTTCTTTCGCGCAGCAGCGCCGCCACCTGGGCCGCCTTGGCCGGCGGCAGGCCATAGATGGCCTGGGGCGTCAGCCGGCCATCGGCCTGGTGCAGCACCAGCAGTCCCACCTCAGCGCCGACCATCTCCACGGCGCTGTTGAGGATCAGGCGCAGCAGCGAGGGCAGGTCTAGCCGCGCGGTCATCGCCCGGCTGATGCGCAACAGGTAGTCACGCTGACGAAGTTGGAGGGATTGCATGCAAGTATCTTAGCCAATCGGGGAAAAAAGTCAACGCTTGCGGAACCTTTTTCTGGAACGCTCCGTCTAGTGGGTGTCTTGCGTTGTATTTCCTTCCCCTCCTCTCCCCATGTGCGCTCCGGACGGGCTGACCGGAGCGCACATACTTTTTTTCCAGGCAGATCGATCAAGGTTTCCAGGGGTGCATACCTAATGCGTAACACGTAACCCGGAATGGTGCGATGGGTTTCTGGGTGACGTAGGGTTCGCTCATACGTAATGCGTAACACGTAACCCGGAATCGCGAACTGCTTTTCCGGGTTACGTGTTACTTGTTACGTGTTATGTATGCACCGCTCTTCACGCATCACGCATCACGTTTCACGCATCACGCCTCACGCATCACGTTTCACGCATCACTTGATCAGGCCAAACGCCTTGCCGACCTGCTCATAGATCGCCAAGGCGCGGTCCATGTGTTCCTTGGTATGGGTGGCCATGTAGCTGGTGCGCAGCAAGGCCCGGCCCGGCGGCACCCCAGGGCTGATCACCGGGTTCACGAACAGACCGGCATCGAAGAGATGTCGCCAGACCACGAAACAGAGTTGGTCGTCGCCGATAATGATGGGAATCACCGGGGTGCAACTGTTGCCCGTGTCGAAGCCCAGCCGGCGCAGCTCGCCGCGCATGTAGTCCGCGTTGGCGTTGACCTGCTGCACCCGCTCGGGCTCGCTGCGCATCACGTCCAGCGCGGCCAGGGCTGCGGCCGCGTTGCTGGGCGGTATGCTGGCGCTGAAAATGATGGAACGGCCGGTGTGCTTGATGTAGCTGATCACATCCGCGTCGCCGGCGACAAAGCCGCCCAGGCTGGCAAAGGATTTGCTGAAGGTGGACATGATCAGGTCCACCTCGTCGGTGACGCCGAAGCGCGCAGCCGTGCCCCGGCCGCCGCCCAACACGCCCATGGCGTGGGCGTCGTCCACCATCAAGCGGGCGCCGTGCTGCTGGACCACCGGGATCATCTCTGGCAACGGCGCGATGTCGCCCTCCATGCTGAACAGACCATCGACGATCACCAGCTTGCCCGCGTCGGCCGGCAGCTTGCCCAGCACGCGGTCCAAGTCCGCCACGTCGTTGTGGCGGAAACGCTTCATACCGCCAAGGGCCAACTGGGTGCCGTCCAGGATGGAGGCATGGTCGTCCTTGTCCAGCACGGCGTAGTCACGCCGGCCCACCAGCGCGCTGATGGTTCCCAAGTTCACCTGGTAGCCGGTGCTGAAGACCAACGCGGCCGGCTTGCCCACCCACTCGGCCAGCTCATGTTCCAACTGCTCGTGCATCAGCAGGGTGCCATTGAGGAAGCGAGAGCCGGTGCAACTGGTGCCGTAGCGCCTGATAGCCTCGATGGCTGCCTCGCGCACCTTGGGATGGGTGGTCAGCCCCAGATAGTTGTTGGAGCCAAACATCAGCAGGCGACGGCCGCGATAGACCGCCTCGGCGCCTTCATGGCCATCCAGTGCAATGAAATAGGGATAGTAGCCAGTAGCCTTGATCTCCTTGACGGTCGTGTAGCTAAAAGCCTTCTCGAAAATATCGGCCATCGATGAATCCTCCAAAATGAATAGTGGGGACCAGCGCGGCAGCCACGCCAAACGAAGGCATTATAGGCCCCCTTGAGGGATTCTGCAAGCAGGGCGGCTTAGCCTTGCAACGCCTGCAGGCAAGCCTTGACCAGCGCCAGCGTCAATTGACGGGCGTCGATACCGGCCTGCTGCGCCTCATCCACCGGCCCGATGCAGGCGGGACAGCCGGCCGCACAGGAGCAACCATGCACCAGCTCCCCCACCGCGGCCAGCAACACAGCGCCCAGCTCGTAGAGGCGCTGGCTGAAGCCGATGCCCGCCGGCGCTTTTTCGTAGAGGGTGATGGTCGGCAGGCCGCTGGCGGGCGCCTTGGCCTCGACCACCAGGCCGAGATCGCCGGGATCGCACATCAGGTGCAGCGGCGCCAGGCTGCCCAAGGCATAGGCCAGGCCGCCCAGCCCGGTGCGCAGGCGCTGCCCCTGCTCGACGCGCTGATGGCAGGCCCGGCACAGGGTGGCCAGATTCTCCAGCACGTTGGCCTGGCGATAGGCGTCGTTCCGGCCTGGCTGGTAGTCGAAGGAGCGGAAGGGCTGCCGGTGATGCACGTCGTGTTGGCGCCCGGCCAGCTCCGGCGCGCCGCAGACCGTGCAGCGATAGCCATCGCGGGCCCGGGCCGCGTTGCGCTGCTGCGGCCAGTTGGGCCCGTAGTCGTTGGGATCGCTGCGCCACTGGCCGGCCGCGCGCAGCGGCGCCAGCAGCGCCTCCTCCAGCGTCAGCCAAAAGGCGTCGGTCTCCAGGGTCTGCTCCGGCATGGCGGGGTCGATTTCGCTGTAGCCCAACGTCTCGTGGGTATGGCGCTGGATCTGGCGAAAGCCGCTGACCTGGCTGCGCACCTGCACCGGGCCGTAGGCCAGGGCGACGCCGCCGGCTGCGCGCTGCTCCTGCACCGCCAGCACCTGCACCTCCTGGCTGCCGCTGGCCACCGTGTAGATGTCGAGCTCGACCGGGCGCACCCAGGCCTGGCCAGCCTCCCAGTCCAGCCGCTGCACCAGATAGGATTGTCCCTGATGCAGGTAGACTGCGCCGGGATGCAGCAGGCTGGGCGCGGCCGCCCGCTCCAACTGGCCGATCACGCTGCCCCCGGCCTCGGCTTCGGCCTGCGCGTAGATGATGACGTTGTCGGGCGAGGCGGTGCGCAGGCTGATGGCCGCGGCTGGATAGCTCCCGCCCAGCCAGAACCAATCGCCGCCATGCTGCTGCACGTCGCCGCTCTCGGCCAGCACGGCCAGCAGCTCGGCCGTGAAGGGGAGGCCGCCGAAGCGCTCGTCGCCGCGGAAGGGCAGCT
>JAJTXO010000402.1 GCA_021463315.1 Caldilineales bacterium
CGCCGCTGCTGCTCGACGTGCGCGAGCACTGGGAATACGCGTTGTGCGCGCTGCCCGGCAGCGTGCACGTGCCGATGCGCGAGATTCCGGCGCGACTGGCCGAGTTCGATCCGTCGCAGCCGATCGTCTGCATCTGCCACCACGGCGTGCGCAGCCAGCAGGTGGCGATGTTCCTCGAGCATCGCGGATTCGGATCGGTGTTCAATCTTCACGGCGGCCATCGGCTTTGGCACGCGCCGGAGGCCTTCCCCCGCACCTATCTGCCGGACAACGACGGGCTGACGGTGGATGAGTTCGAGGGGGGCGTGCGTCTGCGCCAGCCTACCGAGCGGGTGACCGACATTCAGAAGAGCATCGAACTCAGGCTGGATCCGCAGCGGCCGGTGTTGACGGTGCAGCACAGCCTGCACAACGTGGGCCTGTGGCCGGTGGAGCTGGCGCCGTGGGCCATCACCCAGGTGGCGCTGGGCGGCGTGGCTGTGCTGCCCATGCAGGCGCCCGCTCCCTCCCAGTATTTGCCCAACCGCCACCTGAACCTGTGGCCCTATGCCAGTTGGCGCGACCCGCGCCTGCATCTGGACGACGAGCTGGCCTTGGTCGATGGCCAGGCCGGCGAGCAAGCCCTCAAGGTCGGCTATTTCAACCATGCTGGCTGGATGGGCTATCTGCTGGGCGACATCTTCTTGGTCAAACGCTTTACCCCCCAGCCGGGCCGGCCGCATCCTGACATGAACAGCAACTGCGAGGTCTATGTCTGGGATCGTTTCCTGGAGATCGAAACCCTCGGCCCGCTGGCCACGGTGGAGCCGGGCGCGGCGATCGTCCATGTGGAAAGCTGGGAGCTGCACCGCGCGCCGGGCGTCGAGCCGACCCGCGAGGCCCTGCGCGCCCTCGCTCAGGCGCTGGATCTGCCGTTGTCGTGATTGAAAGGGTATCCCGCCCGGCCCTCGATCACACGATCCAGCGGGCGTCCCGCCCGGCCTTCGATCACACGATCCAGCGGGCGTCCCGCCCGGCCCTGGCGGCGATTCCGCGCTCCCTCTTTGTGACAAAAGTCAGCGACACGCGCCAGGCCTCTGGGCTATACTCGATGGGATGAATCCGAGATCGATTGATCCAAACAACGCCATAAGGAGCAAGCCATGTCCGTCAATTCACTGCAAAACCTGAACGCATCCAACAGCGTCGGCGAGTGGGTGGCCGCCGATTTCCGCCTGGCCGGCGTCTTCACCAAGCACGGCATCGATTTCTGTTGCGGCGGCGATAAGCCGGTAGGCCAGGCCTGCGCCGAGCATGGGGTCAGCGTCGACACCCTGCTGCACGAGGCGCAGACCGCGCGCGAGACCGCCAGCATCGCCGAACAATACAATCAGTGGTCGATAGATTTCCTGGCCGACTACATCGTCAACCAGTTTCACCCCTACACCCGCCAGATGCTGGGGCAGATCGGCCAATATGCCGACGCCGTCGCCCATGCCCACGGCGCTGCCCACCCGGAGACGGTGACTATCGCCGCGCTGTGGCGGCCCTTGACCGCAGAGATGACCAGCCACATGCAGGAGGAGGAGGAGCTGGTCTTCCCGCGCATCAAGCAGTTGACGCAACGCCAGGCCGCGGGCAACGGGAGCAAGCCGTCGGCCGATGGCTCGCTGGAGGCGCTGGTCGCCCAGATGCACGCCGAGCATGAGGCGGTGGGCGATACGCTGGAAGAGCTGGCGCGGCTGAGCAACGGATACACGGTGCCGGCCGACGGCTGCAACACCTATCACGCCCTATACGGCTTCCTGGATGAGTTCGAGGCCACCACCAAAAAGCATATCCACCTGGAAAACAACATCCTCTTCCCCAAGGCGATTCGCGTGGAGCAAGAGCAGGCCGCGCTCGCGGCCTGAGCGATGCCGGCGCAGACGCTGCGCGCAGCGAAAGCAGCCAAATACACAAGGCCCGGACCATGTCCGGGCCTTGTGTTGTCAGCGGCGCAGTGCGCCTAGCTCTTGGCGCCGCCGAAGAGGAACTGCATCATGCAGCGCCCCCAGATGCCCATGATGAGCGGCACAAGGCCGACGATGGCGACAATGACGCCGCCGGTGGACCCCTTCATCGGTCCCATCAGGCCCAGCCAGAGCAACACCAGGCCCAAGACGATGCGCAGAACGCGCCCGACCGTGCCGTTCATGAATGAAATCAGACCAGCCATGGAAGACCTCCTCGCAGGCAAAACACCAAAACATGTGGTCGTAGTGCCCTTGAGATGTCCATCCACAGCGGTTGGTTACAGGGCAGCGCCCGCGGGTTGCAGGACTTGCACGCGTGCCAGGCGCAGGCCGGGGGTGGTGGTGACGTAGAGTCCGTCGATGGCGTCCTCTTCGTTGAGCGCAAAGAGCCCCTCGACCGACGAGAAGAAGCGGGCGTTGGCCCGTGCGGCCGCCAGCTCCTCCCCTTCCAGGGCTGCCAGCGCCTCTTTGTCCTTCCTGAAGCTCAGGTTCTGGTCGATGCGTTTGGACATCTCCTCCAGCACCAGGTGGTGGGCGTCGCTGCGCGCGTCGGATAGATCTTTCAGGCCGGTGATCAGTTTGAGAAAGGCCGCGTTGAGGTTTTGCACATCCACATCCTGCTGGGTCAGACGCTGCGCCTCCAGGAAGTAGGATTCCTTGCCGCGGCTCTTGTCGTAGAAGGCCGACAGGAAGACCAGGAAGCGCAGATAGGCCTGGCGGTAGCTCTTTTCGTAGTAGGTGGCGGCCTCCTCTTCGCTGATCTCGTCGCGCGTGAGGGTGATGATGCTGGCGGCCGCCAGCATGGCGCTGAAGGTAGCCAGGTGGACGCCGCTGGAGAGCAACGGGTCCAGGAAGCAGGCCGCGTCGCCCACCATGAAGTAGCCCGGCCCGCTGAAGCGCTCCGAGGTGTAGGAATAGTCGGTCTCGGTGTGGATGCCGTCGACCTGTTCGGCGTCGCGCAGGATGCGCCGGATCAGCGGCGCCTCGTCGATGGCCTGGGCCAGGATCTCCCCCTGGCTCAGCGGCTTCTTGGCTGCCAGCGCGTCCTTGTGGATCACCAGCCCCACGCTCATGGTGTCGTCGTGCAGGGGGATGGCCCACAGCCAGCCGTTGGGCACCGAGCCAACCGCGATGTCGCCGGCACGGCCGGTGGCCAGGCGATCGGCGTTCTTGTAGTAGCTCCAAATGGCGATGTTCTGAAAGACGGTGTGGTAGCGCCGGTTGCGCAGATAGCGCGTCGCCAGCAGGCCGCTGCGGCCGGAGGCGTCGATCACGAAGTCGAACGCAATCTCGCCTGAGGCTGCACCGCTGGCGCCGTTGCTGGGGTGGTCGCCGGGGTCGTGATGGTTGTTGCTATCCTGGCTGCTGGCCCGGACGGCTTTCTGACGCCATTGGGCCCGGCGAGGCCGGTCGCCGTCGAAGGTGAGGCCGCGCACCTCCACCCCCTGGAAAACCTTGACCTCCTGGCTGGCCGCGTGTTCTAACAACATCTGGTCGAACTCCGAGCGGATCACCTGAAAGGCGTAGGTGTGCTCGCCGGCCAGCTCGCCGAAGTTCAAGCCCCACTGTTCGCGGCCCCAATGCAGATACGCGCCCTGCTTGCGCTGAAAGCCGTACCGCTCCATCTTCTCCCGCGCGCCCAGCAGGTCCATGATCTGCAAGATGGAAGGAAGCAGCGATTCGCCGATGTGATAGCGCGGGAAAAACGATTGCTCCAGCAGCGTCACAGCGAAACCCTCGCGAGCCAACAGCGTCGCGGCCGTCGAGCCGCCCGGTCCACCACCGATCACCAACACTTGTGTCGCAGTAGGTATACCCAACATGTCATGCTCCTCACAATACAACGATATTCGATTCAAATCGCAGAGACCCTGCGCCCACCAGGAATCAGCTTGGCTCAATGGACGGGAAGATGACCTGTATCCCTGGAAATTATTCAGCAATTATCCAGGCAGAGCGCGTTTTTGTCAACTCGCCCCGCGCGGCCAGCCTTGTCAACGATGAGCGCGCTGGAGCATGAAGACCGCTGTCGTTGCCAACAGGTTTTTGACTTTGAAAATGCGCACGCGCCGGCCGCGGCTGAGGTAGATCTCGGCCGTGATGTCGATCCCCACCCGCTGGCAGAACTGGGCGAAATCGGTGATGCTGACCGCCTGCCAGCGCGGCGCATCGTGCCACGGCTGGGGCAGGTCGGGCGCCAGCGGCACGCGGCCAGTCAGCAGCAGCTCCAGCCGGCAGCGCCAATAGCCCCAGTTGGGAAAGCTGACCAGCGCGGCCTTGCCCACCCGCAGCATCTCGGCCAGGATCGCGGCCGGATCGTCCAGGAAGGGCAGCGTCTGGCTGAGGATAACCAAATCGAAGCTGGCCGCGGGGTAGTCGGCCAGTCCCTCCTCCAGCGGACCCTGGCGCACGCTCAGCCCGCGCCGCACACAGGCCATCACGCCGGTCTCGCTCAGCTCGATGCCCCGGCCCTTGACCTGCTTGTGGCGCACCAGATACTCCAGCAGCGCGCCGTCGCCACAGCCCAGGTCGAGCACCTTGGCGCCGGCCGGCGTCAGATCGGCCACGGCCTGCAAATCAGGCCGCAATGCGGCATAGGCAGTGCGTGCGTCGTTCACGGGTCTGTCATCCATCAAATCACCGTTCGCG
>JAJTXO010000403.1 GCA_021463315.1 Caldilineales bacterium
CGCTGGCCTACTGCTCCTGTTCGCAGTCGTTGGATGTTCAGTTGGAAGCCGGAGTATAGGCCAGATGGGCAGGGTTGTCAAGCCCGGAAATGCAGAGATGGCAACTTTCTTCAAAGTTGCCATCTCTTGATCCAGGTGGAGCTGAAGGGATTTGAACCCTTGACCCCCACAATGCCATTGTGGTGCTCTCCCAGCTGAGCTACAGCCCCGAATTTGGTTTGTTAACGCGCTGCCCGTGCAGCCAGGTGGAGCTGAAGGGAGTCGAACCCTTGGCCTCTACAGTGCGATTGTAGCGCTCTCCCAGCTGAGCTACAGCCCCGCGCACGTCCGGCATTATACCGAGGAGGGGAGGGATTGTCAAATCGTCCTTGGCCAGCCGTTGCAGCCACGTCGTGACGAAAACCGCCGAGGCTTCCGTTTATCTTGCATAGAACCACACCGATCCACCACGCAGTTTGCCGCCCACCCAGGAGAACACGTCCATGCCTACCCACGATTACCAGGCTGCCGTTGCCGCCTATGCCGATGAACTGAACAACCTGTTCGCGCCTGAGCCGGCCGAAAGCCGCTCGGCCGAGCCCCGCGCGGCCTCGGCCGACACGCTGGCCGAGCGGGCCGACCGCCTGGCCGACCGCTCGACCGAGCTGCTGGATCAGACCGCGTCCTTCCTCAACGACGACGACCCGGCGCTGCGCCTGGGCGCGGAGCAGAGTTTGCTGGCCCAGGCCGTCGCCTCGCTGCGGGTAGCTGAAGGGCTGCTGGCCGCGGATACGGCGCAAGAAGCCGCGGACAGCCGCTCCGTCGCGTTCCAGCCAGAGCCGGCCGGCTTCGACGAGCTGCTGGCCCTGCTGGAGGCGCCGCTGGGCACGGTGGGGGACGAAGTGACGGCCCAACCGGCGCTGACCCGCGGCCGCGCGCCGCGATCCAGTCGCGACGAGCTGATCCAGGCCGCCAACGACGCCATCGACCAGGTGCTGAACGGCGTTGGCTCCTTCGGCAAGGATGCTTTAGCTGGCCTGCTGGGCCTGGATACGGCGCTGCTCAAACAGGCCGCCCGCCTGATCAGCGGCGAGCTGGCCGAGCTGGTGGCCAAGCTGGGCGAGCAGGCCTCGCTGCTGGCGGCCAAGGCGGTGCGCTTCCTGTTGCAGGCCTACGACAGCCTGCTGGCCGCGCTGGGCCAGGACGCGGCCAGCGCGCTGCGCCAGCAGGTGGCCGGCTGGCTCGAGCACATCCAACAGGGCGACAGCGCGGCGCAGTTGGTCGGTGCGGCGCTGCAGGCGGACGCCGTCAGGGCGCAGGTAGCCGAGCTCGTCACTGCCAGCCAGGCCTCGGCCGAAACGCTGGGTCAAACCGAGGCCAGCGTGGCGGCTCTGCCCGGCAGCTTCACCGGCCGCACCAAGCTGGCGGGGCAGATTCTGGCCGGCATGGCCGTGCTGAAGCGCATCCCCGCCACCCGCCTACCCATGGTTGAGGTGGCCACCGCCGCGGTCTATCTCGGTTTGTTGGGCTTCGTGGTCTACACCGGCAGCGACTACGTGGATGCTCCCCGCCTGGAACGCATCGGCCGCGTGCCTGGCGTGCTGCAGGTGGTGGAGATGGGACTGGATTAAAAAACGACTTCGGAAGTGGCCGACTCGCGTGCCGAACAGAGCTTGTGTTCGTCGAGATTGGCTCTCTCAAGCCGTTCGGCCACTTCCGAAGTCTGTGCGACACCTTGTGACTTCGGAAGTGGCCGACTCGCGTGCCGAACTGAGCTCGTGTCCGTCGAGATTGGCTCTCTCAAGCCGGTCGGCCACTTCCGAAGTCTGTGCGACACCTTGGGAGAATCGCAGACCCGGCGCATTGCGCCGGGTCTGCTGTAGCATGAAGGTGCGACGTTCAAGAAAGCCAAGGCCATCAATGCGCGGGCGGGGGGGAACGCACCTGGCCACGGAGGTGAGGAGGAATCTTGGTTCTTGCCCTGGGAGAAACAAGCCAAACCTCGCCGACACCTTCACGGGCTATTCTAGCACAGTCTTTCCCCCTTGACAAGTACCAACGTTGCGTTGATGGCTTCAGCGCGCTGCCAGCGCTCCGAAGTCCAGCGATGCCTCACCGCTGGCTTCCTGCACAAAGAGCCGCGGCAGCGCCAGATGGAACGCGCTGCCGCCGTTCTCGCCATCCGCCACCCAGATGCGGCCGCCGTGCTGCGTGACGATGTGCTTGCAGATGGTCAGGCCCAGCCCCGTGCCCTTATAGCGCCGCCGCGCGCTGCTGTCCACCTGGTAGAAACGTTCGAAGATGCGTTCCCGCTCCTCGGCCGGCACACCGATGCCGCTGTCGATGACCGCAATCTCCACCGTCTCGCCCCGATCCCAGCCCGCCACCTGCACCCGCCCCCCCTCCGGCGTGAACTTGATGGCGTTCTCCACCAGATTGGTCAACACCTGCTCCAGCCGCATGGGGTCAGCCTCGATCTCCGGCAAGCCAGCGCATGAGTCACTGGCCAGCAGCAAGCCTTTCTTGTGCGCCAACGGCGCCAGCTTGTCCACCACGCTTCGCACCAGCTCGCCCGGTGGCAACAGCACCGGCCGCAGCCGCACCTGGCCCGATTCCAGCCGGCTGAACTCCAGCAGATCCTCGATCAGCCGCTGCAAGTGGCCGGTCTGCTCCTGTACGGTGCCCAGAAAATCAGCCTGGAGCTCGGTGACCGGCCCGGTCTTGCCCATCAAAATGATATCCACGAAGCCCTTGATCGAGTGCAGCGGGGTTTTCAGCTCATGGGAAACCACCGAGAGGAAGTTGGACTTCATCCGCTCCAGCTCCTTCTGGGCCGTGATGTCGCGCAGCACCACCACCACACCGCCCACCTGCTCGCCCGCCTCGGTGGCCCGATAGAGCGGTGCGGCCAGCGCCTGGAAGGTGCGCGGCTGGCCGTCGCTGGCCGAGCCGGCCGCGGCAATGGGCAGCTCACGAATCAAGACGCGGCCAGCCAGCGTGGTTTCCTCCAGCAGGTCGACCAGCTCATCGGCCGGCAACAGGCCGCGGATCGGCGTCTCAACCAGCGGCGTCTCCGGCGCCACCCCCAACGTGCGCGCGGCCACCGGGTTCAGCAGCAGCAGCCGGCCCGCGCTGTCGGCCACCAGCACCCCATCGCCGATGCCCGCCAGCACCGCCTCCAGCTCCCGCCGTTTGTCGGCCGCGTCGCCGTAGAGGCGGGCATTCTCCACGGCCGTAGCCGCGAAATAGGCGAAGCTCTCGGCCAGGCCACGCTGAATCGGGCTGCTCTGTTCGCCGCCCACCCCCACCAACAGCGCGCCGATCGGCCGGCCGCGCACCATCATGGGCGTCACCTCCAGCGCGGTCACCGGCCACAGCTCCGTCAGCGCCAACACGCCCCCTCGCCCATCGGCGCCCGGCTGCGGAGTCAGCACCTGGCTGCGGCCGGAATAGAGCGCCTCCTGCAAGCCGGCCGGTTGATCCAGCGGCGCGGGTCGATCCAACAGCGCGGTCGCGCCCTGCGGCCCAATCAGCGTGCCCAGCGCCTGCCCCTGCTCGTCCAGCAACGCCACCGCGCAGTAGGGCGACTCCACCAGGCGCCCCAGACGATCGGCGATGGTGTGCAGGGTGTCGTTGAGATAGAGGGTGGCCGATAGCGCCTTGGCGATCTCTTGCAGCGCGCGCAGCTCCAGCACGCGGTCGCCCAGATCGGTCGCCGTGCGCTGCAGCGCGCGCGCCTGGGCGGCCAGGTCCTCGCTGCGCGCCGCCAGCGCCATGCGCAGCCGATCCACCTCGCTGAGCCGGCCAGCCAACACCAGGCTGGCGCCGGCGATGCCGAAAATCAGCAGCAACAACAGCAGATAGCGGGCCAGGAAGAAGGAATCGGCCAGGAAGCCGAGCCCGCTGTAGGCCCACGCCAGCGCCAGCACATAGAGCGGGCCATAGGTGAAGGGCAGCCAGACCAGCCAGCGAGCATCTGGCCCATAGACCAACGACTTGAGCGCCAGAATCGGATAGAACAGGTAGAGCGGGCTGGCCACCCCTTCCCCCAGCGCGATCAGCGCCGTGACGTAGAAGAGATCGATGAACTGCGAAAACCAATAGGGCAGCGTCGAGGACAGCCGGCTGGCCCGTGGGTTGGCAAAATAGAGCGTGGCGACGACTGCCAGCAGGCCGTACAGCCCCACCAGCAGCAACACCGCGGGCGCCGCTCCCTGGGCGACCTGCCAGGCGCCGATGGCCAGCAAGAGCCACTTGACCGGAATGCTGTAGCGCAGCTCGTTGAAGCGCAGCCGGGCGAAGTTGGTGCTCATCGCGGCGGAGGCGTCGGCGGCAGCGTGGGCGCGCCGGGCGGCTCTGTCGGCGCTGGGCTGGTCGCCGTGGGATCTGCGCCGCCGGGCGTCGCGGTGCTGGCCGGCTGAGTCCCGGCCGCGGACGCGGTGGGCTGCCCCGTGGGAGTGGCTGTGGCGGTGACGGCCGGCGCGGCCGTGCGTGTCGCGGTCGGCGTGCGGGTGGGCAGAGGGGTGGCGGTGGGCGTGGGGGAGGCTGTCGCCGTCGCGGTGGGCGTATCGGTGGGCCGCGCAACATTTCCAACGCCGCGCGCGCGGCGCTCGCTTTATTTTCCAAACGTTCGTCGGTGAAAACGAATTTGCGA
>JAJTXO010000404.1 GCA_021463315.1 Caldilineales bacterium
ATCCGCGCCATCTGCTCATCCGCGCCATCTGCTCATCCGCGCCATCTGCTCATCCGCGCTATCTGCTCATCCGCGGTTCTGCTCATCCGCGGTTCTGCTCATCCGCGGTTCTGCTCATCCGCGCCATCTGCTCATCCGCGGTTCTTCCCTACCCCAGCGCCTGCTCCACCACCTCCTCCAGCGTCCAGCGACGCCCCCGCGCCTCCGCCTGACTGATAGCCGCCTGGCTAAGGCCGGCCGCGGCCGTTGACCAGAGCAGCTCGACGTTCTGCCGGGTCTCAGCTTCGACCAGAGGCTGGCAGCGGACCATGCTCAGCCAGGCCAGCGCCGTCTCAGGCTCGCCCCGGACCGCGGCCAGGCCAGCCAGCCAGGCCAGCGCATCCAGGACGATGAAGTCCGCCTTGATGGCGCGCGCCTCCTGCACCGACTGTCTCAGATAGTACTGCGCCTCCCGCTGGTTGCCGAGATGGTAGTGCGCGGTGCCCACGTTGTCCAGCGCAATGGCCATGCCGTAGCGATAGCCCGTGTTGCGGTGAATCTCCAGGCCGCGCTGAAAGAGCTTCAACGCGGCCTCGTGTTGGCCCTCGCGCACCAGGACTGTGCCCAGGTTGCCCAGCGCGCCGGCCAGATTGCGCGGCTGGTTGATGCGGCCGGCGATCTCGATGGCCTCGGCCAGCAGCGGCTTCTCCTCGGCGTAGCGCCCCTGGTTGAACAGCGCCACCGCCAGGTTGATCAGCGCCGACGACGTCCCTGGATCGTCCTGGAGCTCGCGCCGCAGCGCCAGGCTCTCCCGCAACAGCGCCTCAGCCTCCTGGATCTGGCCCAGGGTGGTCAAGACGGTGGCCAGATTGTTCAGCGCCGTGGCTGTTTCGCGCCGGCTGGCCAGAGTACGCGCCGCGGCAAGCTGCTCGCCGAAGCAGTTCGCAGCCTGTTCCGGCCGGCCGAGAAATCCGTGGCACTTGCCCAGCAAACCCAGACAAGCCACGATCTGCGCCAGGTCCTGCATCTGACGAAAATAGGCCAGGCAGGACTCCAGCACGGCGACGATGCGATCCAACGCGCCGATGTTGGCGACAAAGAGCGCCCGCGCCATCAACAGCCGGGCGATCAGGTGGCCGCGTGGGTCGAACGGCAGGCCGACGGCGTCCTCGGGCGCCTCCAGCGAGTGCAGCGCCTGCTGAAACAGGGCCACGCCCTCTGCGTGGCGGCCCTGCACCTCCAAAAAGCGCTTGAGGAAATCGGCCATCGCCGCCAGCATGGCCGTGTCCCGCTGCTCGCAGCTCCACTGCCAGGCCGCGCGCACGTTTTCCAGCTCATCGGCCAACAGAACGAACGATGCCCGCGCATCGCCTTGCATCTGGCTGGTCGCCCAGCCGGCAAAGTAGGCTGCATGGGCTTGGCGCACCGGCGCGGGATCGCCCAGCCTTTCCCCGGCGAACTGGCGCACCATCTCATGCAGATGGAAACGCTCCTCGCTGCGCTGCACCAGCGATTTGTCCAGCAAAGTCGCGACGCCAGCGCCGGCGCGCAGGGTCGGGGCCGCGTTGGCCAGCCACGAAGCAGCCTCCTGGCTGAAGCCGCCGCGAAAAACTGTCAGCGTGGCCAGCATCTGCTGCTCGGCCGGCGTCAGACGCGCCCACGAGGAGTCGAACACCGCGCGCAGGCTGCGCTGGCGCTCCGGCACATCCCGCCGGGTGGAGGCCAGCGAATCCAGCCCCTGGCGAATCGCGGCCGCGATGGCCGCGCAGCTCAGCGCGCGCGTCTGCGCGGCTGAGATCTCGACGGCCAGGGGCAGGCCGCCGACCAGGCGACAGATCTCGGCGATGGCTGCCTGCTCCGCGGCGTCGAAGCTGGTATCGCTGCGGCCGCGGCGGGCGCATTGCAGAAAGAACTCGGTGGCGCCGAAGGCCGCCAGGTCGTCGGCGCGCGGGCCGCGCGGCGTGGCCAGGCCATCCAGCTCCACCACCCACTCGCCCTCGAGGTCCAGCCGCTCGCGCGAGGTGACCAACAGCTTCACGTCGGGAGCGGCCTGCAAGATCTCCGACAGCAGGGCGCTGGAGTCCAGCAGATGATCGAAGTTGTCCAGCACCAGCAGCAGTTCCTTCTGGCGCAGGAAGTTGAGCAGTTGCTTCTTCTGGTCTCCCTTGCCAAAGGGAAAGTCGAACGGGCTGCCCAGCGCGGGGATCAGCCCCTCGGCGTCCACCGCGACCAGCGACGCCAGCCAGGCGCCGTTGATGAACAGATCGGCGCAGGCGCGGGCTGTCTCCTGCGCCAGACGGGTTTTGCCGATCCCGCCCAGGCCGGTCAGGGTGACGAGGCGGCAGTGAGGATTGGCCAGCAGGCGGCGCAGGTCGGCCAGCTCCCGCTCTCGACCGACCAGCTCAGTCGCCATGGCCGGGAGGTTATGCCGCTTGGTCTGGCGCGCGGCGCGAATCCGCTCGTACAGCGCCGAGGTCTGCAACGACGGCTGCACCCCCAACTCCTTCTCCAAGACGCGGCGACAGGCTTCGTACTGGGCCAGCGCGGCGCTCCAGCGGCCCAGACGCGCGTCCAGGAGCATCAACTGGCGGTGGGTCTCCTCGCGCCAGGGGTCCATGGCCAGCAGATGGCGGGCTGCCTCGCTGGCGCTGGCATAGTCCCCCCTCTCTTGCAGCAGGCGGGTGCAGCTCTCCCAGCCGTTCAGCGCCAGATCGCGCAGATGCACCCGCTGCACCAGCGCCCAATCCTCGAAATCGGGCGCATCGCGCACATAGAAGCCCTCCAGAAAGTCGCCGCGGTAGAGGGCCAGCGCCTGGCGCAGCAAGGCGATGCGCTGTTCAGCCGGCTGCCCCTCGCTCAGCCGCAGCCGGTCGGTGAAGAGGGTCACGTCCAGGTCGTGGGGAATCGTGGGATCGAAGGCCACCGTGTCGCGGGTGATCAGCAGATGCGGCTCGAACAGCTTGCGCAGATTGCTGAGGGCCTGGCGCAGGTTGTTGGCCGCGGCCGCGTCGGGCATCTCGCCCCACAGCAGGCCGGCCAGCGCGTCGCGCTGGTGCGGCCGGCCGGTGACCGCCAGGTAGGCCAGCAGCGCGGGCACTTTGCTGGACATGAAGCTGCCGACCAGCGCATCGTTCTGTCTGATGTGTAGTCCGCCCAGCAAACGAATTTGCAGAGTCGCCAAGGGTTCTCTCTCCAGATAGACGATTGCCAGCTACTGCTCAGGCGCCGGGCGCTGCTAACCGGCTTGTCGCTCGAATCGACCTTGCCAAGGACATTGCCAGCGTCGATTCAAACGCCCGACGCCCAGGGCTGAACAGTTGCGATTGCTACAGGGTAGCCAGAAACTGATGGCGGGCGTGGATGAAACTGGGCCAAGTATAGCACAAACCGCCGCTGATGCAAACAGATCTTCCATCAGGGCAGCCATTCCCAGTACGGCGCAGAGTTCCTGGCTGAATCATGAACGCCGTCAACTTGGCGCGTCAATAAACGATCTCCAAATGATCGGCTGCTACAATCGCAGGTGTGTGGCAAGACCACAGCTTCAGCCCTTCATTCAAGGAGATAACCATGGCCAGCAGCTCTATCCCGTCACAATTTGCCCCAGTGCGCCGTTCGGACTCCAACCCGCGACCTTGCTCCTTTCAGTGCTTGAGTCTGCGCCTGCTTAGCGCCGTCTTTCTGGCCTGGCTGCTCTTGAGCAGTGCAGGACGAACGGCCCACGGGCAGGAACCCAGCCAGACGGCGGGCAACGTCATCAACGCGACGCTGACAGTCAACGGGGCCGGTGACGACGTGCCCCCCAACGATGCGGGTGACGGCGTTGGCGGTCCTGACCTGCGCCAGAACTTCCCAGTCATCGTCGCAGCCACCGCATTTGACAGCGCGACCCAGATCGAAGTGACCTTCGACGGTCTGCCCGACGCTGAGATCGCCGTAGAATTCTTTCTCTCGCCGACCTGCGATCCTTCCGGCTACGGCGAAGGAGCAACCTACCTGGGATCGACCGGGCTGACCACCGATGGCGCCGGCGCGGCGGCAGCCACAGCCAACATCGCGCAGGCCGCGCCAGTGGGCCATTTCGTCACCGCCACCGCCACCTGGTATGCCAGCGCCACCAACTTCGTCACGTCCGATCTGTCCGCCTGCACGGTGGTTCAGGCCGGGCCGGCGGCCTGTACGCCCGGCCCGCACAGCGGGACCGTTAGCGCGGACGAGACCTGGTGCGCAGCCGACAGCCCGCATCAGATGACCGGCGACGTGACCGTAGCCCCCAGCGTGACGCTGACAGTGGAGCCGGGTGTGGTGGTCAAGGGCGCCACCACGGTCGAGCTCAACGTGCAGGGCCATCTGGCGGCCATCGGCACGCCGGCCCAGCCCATCACCTTCACCTCATCCGTCGACACGGCCTACAACCAGTGGTCGGGCATCGTCTTCGAAGGCGGCACGGGCGAGCTGGACTACGCCACGGTGCGCTACGGCGGCCGGCCCAACAGCATCAATCCCAACTGCAACGGCAGCGGCCTGGGCTTCAACGTCGGCGTGCGCAACGTCCAGGCGGGCGAGGTGCGCATCCGCCACAGCCAGATCCGCTCGGTGGGCTACAACTGCAACTTCCACAGCCCTGACTACGGCCTGTATGTCGA
>JAJTXO010000405.1 GCA_021463315.1 Caldilineales bacterium
GGGGCGTTGGTAGATTGGGGCGTTGGTTCGCGCTACCGGCGACCCATGCACCAATTTACCACTTCACGAATTTACCACTTTACCACTTCACCACTTTACCTGATGTACCAACTTACCCCTCTACGGCTGTCTCGATCAATTTCAACGCCTGTTGCGCCGCATCCCAGGTTGGTGCGGCGCCTTGGGCGAAGTCGGGCCGGCCGCCGCCGCGTCCGCCGACCGCGGCCAGCGCGCCGCGCAGTGTCTGGCCCGCGTCGAAGGCGCCGTCGCTGCTGGCGAGGAAGAGCTGGCCGTTGCCGCCGGCCAGGGCGATGACCAGGCCCGGCTGGCTGCGCAGGGCCAGCGCCAACTGCTTGACCTGCTCGCCCTCCCACGCGGGATAGTGGCCGGTGATCAGACCAGAGGCCGCGGCGCTGGCCAGCAGCCGCGCGGCCTCGGCCGTCACCAGCTCGGCCTGCGCGGCCCGCAGCGCCTTGAAGTTGCTGTCGGCCTGATCTTGCAGCCGCTGGATGGCCTGGGCCAGCTCATCCTCGCCGCAGGTGAAGCGGCTGGCCAGGCTGCGCACCGTCTCATGCTTGCGCTGGTAGTCCGCCAGCGCTCGCTGGCCGCAGACGAAGTGGATGCGCGTCTCCGGCCCGCGGCGCTCGGCGCGCAGCAGCTTGATCAGCCCCACCTGGGCCGTGCTGGCCACGTGCAGCCCGCCGCAGGCCACCCGGTCGAAGTCGCCGATCTCGACCACACGCAGCGGCCCCTCCACGTCGGGCTGTTTGCGCAGGTGGAGCGTGGGCAACTCAGCCTCGGCCACGAAACGGGCGCTGATCGGCAGGTTTTGCTGCACCACCTGGGCCGCCAGCCGCTCGGCGTCCGCCATCTGGCCATCGCTCAGGCTGGCCTGGCCCAGGTCGATGGTCAGGCTGTGGTCGCTCAGCCGCCAGGCCACGGTCTGCGCGCCGGCCGTGGCGATGAAGGCCTGGGAGAGGATGTGCTGTCCGCTGTGGTTCTGCATGTGGTCCAGGCGCCGCGACCAGTCCACCTGGCCCTGCACCGGGGCGCCCAGCGTGGCCGGCGCGGCCAGCAGATGCCAGATGGCGTCGCCTTGGCTGCGCACCTCCAGCACGGTCACGTCGTTCAGCGCGCCGGTGTCGTGGGGCTGGCCGCCGCCGCTGGGATAGAAGGCGGTGCGGTCCAGCGTCGCGGCCGGCTGGCCGTCGAGCGCGCCCACCGCGGTCACCTGGGCGTCGAAGTGGGTGAGATAGGAAGAATCGTAGTACAGTCGCTGGGTCATCGGGCCTGCTGCACGGGTCGAGTCGTGGGACGATTATACCATAAAGAGGTAACGAGTAACGAGTAACTCGTAACTCGGAATCGTGGGATGTTGTTCTTGGGATGGGGAGGCGTAACGAGTAACTCGTAACTCGTAACCCGGAATGGCGGGATGTTGTTCTTAGGATGCGGAGGTCGTAACGAGTAACGAGTTACTCGTTACGCCTCCCCATACCCACACACCCATCGCACTATTCCGGGTTACGAGTTACGAGTTACTCGTTACGCCTCCCCATCCCCACACACCCATCGCACCCTTCCGGGTTACGAGTTACTCGTTGCTCGTTACGCCTCCCCATCCCCACACACCCATCGCACCCTTCCGGGTTACGAGTTACTCGTTACGAGTTACGCCTCCCCATCCCCACACACCCATCGCACTATTCCGGGTTACGAGTTACTCGTTACGAGTTACGCGTCATTCCTGACGCTGCCGGTCGATGGCGCGGCGCACCTCGCGGGTCAGGCTGGCGAATTCGGGGGCGCCCATCAGTTCCAGCGTGCGCGGGTAGGGCAGGGGGACGGCCACCTCGGCCACGATGCGGCCCGGCCGCTGGCTCATGACAAACACGCGGTCGGCCAGAAAGACGGCCTCGGAGATGCTGTGCGTCACCATGACAGCCGTGTAGGCATAGGCCTGGCGGATGCCCAGCAGCTCCAGGTTCATGCGCTCGCGCGTGATGGCATCCAGCGCGCCGAAGGGCTCGTCCAGAAGCAGCAGCTCCGGCGCATGCACCAGGGTGCGGGCCAGCGCGGCCCGCTGGGCCATGCCCCCCGAAAGCTGGCGGGGATAGGAGTGCTCGAAGCCTTGCAGCCCGACCAGCTTCAGCACCGCCTGGGCGCGCGTCTGGATCTCGCCGGCCGGGAGACGCTGCAGCTCCAGCGGCAGCGCCACGTTGCGCAGCACGCTGCGCCAGGGCATCAGGTTGGCGTGCTGAAAGACGTAGCCCACCTCTGGCCGCGGGCCGGTGAGCGGCTCCCCCTTGAGCATGACGTGGCCGCGAGTTGGTTGCAGCAGGCCGCCCAGGATGCGCAGCAGGGTCGTCTTGCCGCAGCCCGATGGCCCGACGATGCAGACGAATTCGCCGGCCTCCACCTGCAGCGAGATGCAGGCCAGGGCGCGCGTCGGCGGCGCGCCGTTGGTGGCCAGCGCGTCGTACTGGCGTTCGATCCGCTCCGCGATCAGCAGGGGGGCGCGCGAGGGCTCGTCCTCGGTGCTTTGGAGCGGCGTGTTGGCGGGAAGGGGGGCAGCGCCGGTCATGGCGGGTGGCCAACCTTGGAAGATGTTGAACTGGTCGGGCGTGGGTTGTCGGAGCGCCGCATCGGCGTCCTCCGCTACTCGGTCGCCGCGTCCACGAACTGGTTGGTGAAGAGGACATCCACCGGCACATCGACCTCGATCAACCCCATCGCGCGCATGAAGCGCGCTGCCTCCGCCCAGGCTGCTGGGTCAGATCTGCCGATTTCAGCATCAGCCGCGCGCCACAGCTCCAGCGATGCGTCGAAAACGGCCCGATTGGCCGCCTCGTTGTCGCCTCCAGCCTCCGGCACGGCCGCCAGGCTGATGGCGAAGGCTTCGTCTGGGTTGGCCAGGGTGTAGCGGATGGCGGCCAGCATGGCGTTGTTCATCTTCTGCACCAGCTCGGGGTTCTCGGCGATGATCTGTTCATGGGTGATCAGGCCGTTGGAGGGCAGGTCGATGTAATCGGACACGCGAATGACATTGAGGTCGCGACCGGCCAGGCGCAGTTGCACCGGCCCGTTGGCCACATAGTCCAGCGCGGCATCTACCCGGCCCTGGCTGACCGCGGCCGCCTGCGTGAAGCCGATGCTTTCCAGCGTCACCTGGCTTTCGTCCAGCCCAGCGGCATACACCAGCGCCTTCCAGGCCACCAGACTGGCGCCGAACATGCCGGGAATCCCTACCCGCTTGCCTTCCAGCGCCTGCGGCGTATCCAACCCCCGCTCGGCCAGCGACATGACCGCCACCGGGAATTGGCGGTACCAGGCCAGCACGTAGGTCAGGGGCAGCCCTTGGGCGCGGCCGAGGATCACCTGGTCGCCGCTGCCCACGGCAAACTGCATCTGGTTGATACCCACCAGCTTGAGGAAATCGGTCTCGCTGCCGTGCTGGAACTTCACGTCCAGCCCCTGCTGGGCAAAGAGACCCTTGGCCTGTGCGACGTAGAAGGGGGCGAACTGCACGCTGGGAATGTAGCCCAGCCCCAGGGACACCGGCGTCAACGCGGCGCCCGCTGCCGGCGTTGGCGGCATCTGATCGTTGGCGGCCGGCGTGACCACCAGGGGGGCGGCTGGCGCCGCGCAGCTCGCCAGCGCCAGCGCGCTGAGCACGATCAGGCAAGCTATCGATAATCGAATTGACATAATTCCTCCAGTGGCGTCTTACTGGATGCGCTGCCAGGCCAGCACCTTGTGCTCCAGCAGGCTGACGGCGGCGTACAGCAGTACGGCGATGATGACCAGCGTTGCCAGGGCAACGAACAGCAGCGGCGTATCCATAATGCCGCGCGCCAGGTTGATCAGATAGCCCAGGCCGCGGTCGGCGCCGACGAACTCGGCCACCACTGCGCCGATGACGGCCAGGGTGACGCCGATCTTGAGGCCGCCCAGCAGCACCGGCATGGCCGCGGGGATCTCCAGCTTGGTCAGAATCTGCCAGCGGGTGGCCTGCAGCGAGTGCATCAGGGCGAGCAGGTCCGGCTGCACTGAGCGGATGCCGACGATGGTGTTGATCAGCGCGGCGAAGAAGATGGTCAGGGCCACGATCAGCACCTTGCTCAGTCCGGGCGATTGGATCCAGATCACCAGCAGCGGCGCCAGGGCGATGATGGGTACGGCCTGGGAGGCGACCAGATAGGGGGAGAGCAGCCGCTCCAGCTTGCGGGACTTGGCCAGAAAATAGCCCAGCACCAGCGCGCTGCCCAGACCCAGCCACATGCCGGCGAAGATCTCCAGCAGGGTGAGTTGGGTGTGATACCACAGGCTGCCATCGGCGGCCACGGCCAGGAACTTGCGCGCCACCACGGCCGGCGCTGGCAGGATGAAGGCAGGGTATTGCTGCCAGCGCACCAGCGCATCCCAGAAGAGGATGGCGATCGTCAGCACCAGCGGCGCCAGCAGCCATTCCAGCTTGAGTCGTCGGCTCCAGGGCTTGCTGGGCGACGGCGACGCGTGAGAAGTGATTTCAGGCATTCGTTTGGCAGTCCACATACGACCTCTGAACCGAAAGACTTCGGAAGTCGCCGCAGCAGGGTTGAACCTGGCCTGTCACCC
>JAJTXO010000406.1 GCA_021463315.1 Caldilineales bacterium
TCGTCGCCGGCAGCGGCGGCATCGCCGTCGACATGGGCGTGCACGAGCTCGACCAGGTTCGCTGGCTGACCGGTCAGGAGGTCGAGGAGGTGTTTGTGCGCGGGGTGCGCTCCCACCCCACCTTCAGCGAGGAAACCACCGATCTGCTGCTGCTTCAGTTGACGCTCAGCGACGCCTGTCTGGCCACCGTGGAGCTGTACGCGGCCGCGGAGTATGGCTACGAGGTGTCGGCGGAGCTGGTTTGCCAGGGGGGAACGGTCCAGACCGCCCAGCCCAGGGAGGCCATCGTGCGCGCCGGGGGCGTTCGTGGAACCAGCGTGCCCGCGGATTGGCTGGGGCGCTTTCAGGCCGCCTACATCGCCGAGCTGGCTGCCTGGACCCGCTCGGTGCAGGCCGGCCAGCCCTGGAATGGGGCCAGCGCCTGGGACGGCGCCATGGCCCTGCGGATCACCGATGCCTGCGCCCAGTCCCTGCGCAGCGACCAGCCGGTCGCCCTGCGTCCGCTGGAACGTCCCGCAGCCTACGCCTGACAGCGAGCGCCTTCCGCAGGCTGAGGCGGCTGGCTGCGCCCGCTGTTATCCGGGCGGAAGCACACCCAGCACTGCCTGCGCGGGGGGCTGGAAGGCCAGGATAGTCTTCGTGCCGTAGTAGAAGGCCAGCAGGCCGATGACCACGGCAGCGCCGGCGAAGATGCGCTTCAGCCGGCTGAAACGCTGCACGTCGGTCAGCACGATCCACGCGCCGGCCAGCGCGTGGATCAGCACGAAGAAGAGAAAGGCGATGTCGATGGCCTTCCACAGCGGGTCCGCCATGCGGATGATGATCTGATTGAAGTCGATGTGGAAGGGGGGATAGTGAACCACGACCATGTGGATGGTCAGAAAGACCACCAGCGCGATGGCGCTGATGCGTTGCATTTGAAAGACGCGCATAGGACCTCCGGGGCTACTTCCCTTCCAGCATAAAGCGGATAATCGGCACGCCGCCGGCGATCACCAGCAGCGCGGACACCGCGATCACCGCGTAGAACATGCTTTTGCGGTACTCGGTGATGCCGGTGTAGTGAACCACCATGATGCGGATGCCATCCACCGCGTGGTAGACCACGGCCGCCAGCAAAGCCACCTCCAGCAGCTTGAAGATGGGCTGCTGGACGACGGCCAGGCGGGCGTCGAAGGCCTCTGGCCCCGCGTTGACCGAGCCGATCACCCACAAATGCATGAACAAATACACCACCAGCGCTACGCCGGTCAGGCGCCGCAGGGCAAAGCTGATAAAACCGCTGCTCATGTACATGAAAACGCTCCTTTACGACGCGCTGCGAATACTCTAGACTCAGTACTTCACGATTGTTGTCTCACGCAAAGGCGCAAAGACCGCAAAGGGCAGAGATTCCTGGCATTTTTGACGGCTTTGCGTGAGAATCGTGGTGTCATCTCAAATTGGGGAAGACTTCCGAAGTCTTATGGACTGTGAGCTCGTTTTGAACAAACCTGCGCAGACTTCGGAAGTCTCGACCCCGTTGAGATGATACGAATCGTGAACTACTGAAACTGTGTTGTGGTCAGACAGATGCTGCATCCATCTGCACGATCTCCAGGGTGTCTCGCCCGGCTCTGGCGGCTGACTCGCATCTGACCCGGCGGGCCTCGGTCAGGAGACCGGCCCGCGAGCGAGCAGTTAACGCGCGGGGATCGGTTCATCCAGATGTTTCTGGCGCTCGATCCGGGCTTGCTCGAAGGCATCGCGCTTCTGCGCCAGCTTGCGCAGCGTCTCGATGGCCTGCGTGGGATTGAGTCCCTTGGGGCAGGCGTCGATACAGTTGAAAATCGTGCGGCAGCGATAGACGCCATCCGTGCCGTCCAGATCAGCCAGCCGCTCGCCGGGGATGCTATCGCGCGGATCCATCACCCGCATGAAAGCCTTGAGCAGCGCGTGCGGGCCGATGTACTCCTTGGTCAATCCGACGATCTGGCAGGAGGAGTAGCAGGCCCCGCACATGATGCAGGTTTCGGCGCTGTTCAGCGCCGCCACCTCCTCGGGGCTCATGCGAAATTCCTTCTCAGGAACCTCTTCCGGCGGCGTCAGCCAGGGCTTGACGCGCAGGTACTGCTCCCAGAAGCTGGTGCGATCCACCACCAGATCCTTGATGACAGGCAGATAGGGCAGCGGGCGGATGGTCACCCGCCCGTGACGGTCCAGCCGCTCCTTCAGCGGCGCCTTGCAGACCAGCTCGTTCTTGCCGTTGACCTGCATGGCGCAACTGCCACAGATGGCGTGGCGGCAGGAGCGGCGAAAGGTCAAGCTGCCATCCTGATGCGATTTGATCTCATGCAGCGCGTCCAGCAGGGTGGCGCCCGGCTGCAGATCGACCTCGAACTCCTGCATGTGCGGCTTGGCGTCGCTCTCCGGGTTGAAGCGCTGGATGCGCACGATGGCGGTGGGATGCGCGCCGTTCTCAGTCATAGTCACACTCCATGGCGGCGGTGATCGGTGATCGGTGATCGGTGATCGGATTACCGTTTACCGATCACCGATCACCACTCAGTACTTCCGCTCCTGCGGCGGGTGCTTGTCGTAGTCGATGGTCACCGGCTTGTAGCTCAGCCGCGGGCCGTCGGGGCCGTCCCTGTGGGCCACGGTATGCACCAGCCAGTTGGCGTCGTCGCGCTGGGGGAAATCGGTGCGGCTGTGTGCGCCGCGGCTCTCCTGGCGCACCAGCGCGCCGGCCACGATCACCTCGCTGAAGGTCAGCATGTGGTCGGTCTCCAGCGTCGCCAGCACATCGGTGTTGAAGCGGCTGCTCTTGTCCATGGTGCGCGCGCGTTGGAAGCGCGCTTGCAGCCCCTTGATCTCGGCCATGGCCTGCTGCAGCCGCGCCTCATCGCGGAAGATGCCGCAGTTGTTGGTCATGGTGCTCTTCAAATCCAGGGCGATATCCTCCACCAGCTCCGTGCCGGGGTTGTCCAGCAGCGCCTCGATTCGTTGGCGGTTGCGCAGGGCCGGATCGCCGCTGACCGGCTGCAGGGCCGCGCCTCCTTGCACGAAGCGGGCCATCGCGTAGCCGGCGCGGCGGCCAAAGACCGACGCATCCAGCAGGCTGTTGGTGCCCAGCCGGTTGGCGCCATGCACGCTGATGCAGGCCGCCTCGCCGGCCGCGTAGAAGCCGACCACCGGCGTGCCCTGCCCATCGGCGATGACCTGGCCGTCGGCGTTCGCGGCGATGCCGCCCATGCTGTAGTGGGCCGTGGGCTGGATCGGCACCAGGCCATCGATGGGGTCCACCCCCACGAAATCGATGGCGATCTCGCGCACCTGCGGCAGCCGTTCCATGATCTTCGCACGGCCCAAGTGGCGCAGGTCCAGCCAGATCCCCTGGCCGTCAGCCTCGACGCCGCGGCCCTCGTCGATCTCCCGCTGCTCCGAGCGGCTGACCAGATCGCGCGGGGCCAGCTCCATTTTATCCTTGGCGTAGCGCTCCATGAAGCGCTCCTGCCGGCTGTTGAGCAGATAGCCCCCCTCGCCGCGGCAGGCCTCGCTCATCAGAATGCCGTGCCTGTACAGCCCGGTGGGGTGAAACTGCACGAACTCCATGTCCATCAGCGGGACGCCGGCGTTGTAGGCGATGGCCACGCCGTCCCCCGTGTTGGCGAAGGCGTTGGAGGTGATCTTGTAGGCTCGTCCGTAGCCGCCGGTGCCGAACAGCACCGCCTTGGCCCGCAGGGTGTGGATCTTGCCGCTCAGCAGGTCCAGGGCCACCACGCCCCGGCAGACGTTGTCCTCGACGATCAGATCCATGCAATACCACTCGCTGTAGAACTTGACGCCGTGGCGCAGCGCCTGTTCGTGGATGGTGTGCAGCAGCACGTGGCCGGTCCAGTCGGCCGCGAAGTTGGCGCGCGGGGTGCTGTGGCCGCCGAAGCGCCGCTGCGCGATGCGACCATCGGGGGTGCGGCTGAAGACACAGCCCATGCGTTCGTACTCGTAGAGCACGTCGATGGCCTCGCGGCACATGATCTCGATGGTATCCTGGTCGCCCAGCCAGTCCGAGCCCTTGATGGTATCGAAGACGTGCAGGTCGACGCTGTCGATGGCCGGCTCGCCCGCGGGGATCTGCTCCAGTGGGCCGTCGGGCCCCGTGCCAGCCACCGGGCGCACGTTGTTCAGCGCGCCGGCGATGCCGCCCTGGGCCGCGCCGCTGTGGGAGCGCAAAGGGTGGATCTTGGAGAGCACCGCCACATCGCGCACCCCCTCCTTGGCAGCCACCATGGCTGCCCAACTGCCTGCCAGCCCCGCGCCGACGATCAGGATATCGTGGACGATGGGTTCGCTATCTGGCATAGTGATACTCCTGGCGCAAATGCGCGCCCTGATCGTGATAAGCAGAACAAATTGCTTTCAAGGCAGTATAACAGACTTCGCCCCCTCAGCCTATGACACAGATCATATTAAGGCGCCAATAAGTATCATCTCAATAGAGGGGGAAGACTTCCGAAGTCTTATGGACTGTGAGCTCGTTTTGAACAAACCTGCGCAGACTTCGGAAGTCTCGACCTTACTTGGAGAGCTGGCGCTTCTTCGACGAG
>JAJTXO010000407.1 GCA_021463315.1 Caldilineales bacterium
CGTGCTGTGCTTCCTGCCCGACTTCTCGTCCACCCCGCCCATGTCGCACCTGGAGCACGGTATGGTGCGGACGTTGACGGTGACGGAGTAGGGACCTTTCGCCGCGGAGGCGGGCGCCCCCACGTGCAGGTTGCGGACGACGGAGCCGCACCTGGGGGTGCTTGCTCCGCGGCGACGAGCAGGACGGCGGTGTCGGCACTGAATTCCCCGACTAAGACTCAGTACTTCACGATTGTTGTCTCACGCAAAGGCGCAAAGATCGCAAAGGGCAGAAATTCTTGGCATTCTTGGCGACTTTGCGTGAGAATCGTGAACTACTAAAACTCAGTACTTCACGATTGTTGTCTCACGCAAAGTCGCAAAGATCGCAAAGGGCAGAAATTCTTGGCATTTTTGACGGCTTTGCGTGAGAATTGTGAACTACTGAAACTGTCTTGTGGTTGCCTGCGCTATGCTTGCTCGTCATGTCAAACTGCTGAGACTGGTAGTTATCATCCTTGTGGCAGCATGCCTCGTCATGTTCGGCGGCGCGCTGCTGCTTTTTCCTGCCTATGTGCGGCAGATGCCGCCGTCGATGCTGCCCAATGCGCACTGGACGACCGAAGCGGCCATGGCCGCGCTGGCCAGCCTGGGTTGGACGCCAGACACGTATATGTACGTGCGTCTGGCTTTTGTGGTGATAACGGCCGTGCTCTACTGCGGGTTGGGCCTGGTCATCCTGCTGCGCCGTTCCAGCGATCCATTTGCCCTACTGCTGGCCTTGAGCATGGTCGTTTTCGGCGTCGCCTCTTTCGATGCGCCCTATGTGGTGGCCCAAACAGGAGTGGTCGGCGACCTTGGCTCGCCGGTCCTGGGGGTAGGCGGGCGAGTGGCCTATGGACTGTCCGTTGTGGCCCAGGGACTACTTCTTTTCACCGTCCTGTTGTTTCCAGATGGCCGCTTTGTCCCCCGCTGGACGCGTTGGATTGGCATCGCAGGTGCAGCGCTGGTGATCTACGTGCTGTTCTTTGAGCCACGTCCTAGTCGCCCGCCGGCCGCCCCGATTGTAGCCATGATCTCTGTCTTCTTTCTGGCGGCAGTTGTCGGCCAGGTGATCAGGTACCGCGCTACGGAGACGACAGTGCAGCGCCAGCAAACAAAATGGGTGCTCTGGGCCATCCTGATCAATCTGGCCTATCAGCTTGGCCTGAACGTGATCTATGCCAGCCCGGTGGTCAATGCGCTGGATGGGCAGGGCATGGCGCTTTCGCTGTTGCGCACAGCGACGCTGATCCTGGCGACAGCTGCCGTTCCCGTGGCCATGACCTTGGCCATCCTGCGCTACCGCCTCTTCGACATCGACGTCGTCATCCGCAAAACGCTGATCTACAGCGCGCTGACCGTCTTTCTGGCGTTGGTCTACTTTGGGACCGTGATCGTCTTGCAGCGGCTGTTCGGCGCGCTGACGGGGATCGAGCAATCGACGCTGGCGGTGGTGATCTCGACACTGGTGATTGCCGCGCTGTTTACCCCGCTGCGCCGCCGCATCCAGGATGTCATCGACCGCCGCTTCTTCCGCAAGAAGTACAACGCCCAGCAGGTGCTGGCGCAGTTCGCCCAGACCGCGCGCGACGAGACGGATCTGGACGCGCTGCTGGCCGAGCTGGTGCGGGTGGTGGACGAGACGTTGCAACCAGAGCATGTCAGCATCTGGCTGAGGAAGCAATGATCCCCCGATACATGTTAGGAATCGACTTGAGAGTCTAGGATTTGGAGCAGGTTAGCGCCTGAGGTGACCAAGATGCCCATTTCCTCCAACGCCACTGCGACTTCTGGCGCCAAGAGGTCTTCATCGACCGTGAGGATGAAGTTGGCCAGGCGCATGGCCCGTCAATCGTTACGCGACGATTGGCGGGCTCGGTGGACGAGGCTTACGATGTCCTTGTCTGATAGCGGCCCTGGTTCCGCTGAGGCGCTCACGGCCTCCTGGATGGCGCGATGGGTCGCTGCAAAACGGACGCGACGGGCGGTGTCTTGAAACAGCTCCGACATGGACGGCACCGGCGCCACGAGCACCAGCGAGCCAACTTCCACGCCGGGCGGCGCCTTGACAGTACAATCAGGTTCTACGACAGAGATGACCGTTGCGAGTGATGGCATGACCAGCTCAGAACAAACAGCATAGGTGAAGTCATTCAGCGCGATTATAGCACAGATGATTCGAGCGTGAAAGCCGCCGTGCGGTTCCCGCCAATCGGATTGTGGACGACATTGCCAGCGTGCTGCTCAAGCTGCACGCCACCGATCGCGCCAAGCTGATGTCGATGGCGCTGGAGGCTGGGCTCGGCCAGGCGGGCAAAGGGTGAAGATCACCGACGTGCGAGCTTGTCCGCGCCGTAACGTTTTCAGAACGGTTGCCGGGTATGCTGGCACAATACAGGACTGGCAGTCCTTCCGAAGGACTGCCAGTCCTGACCGAACGAGGCTTAGGACTGGCAGTCCTCCGAAGGACTGCCAGTCCTCTTTGTGCGAGGAGCGTTCCCAAGACTTTTTCCCGACAGATTCGGGCGTTCTGCTCTGTGTCCCCCGCTTGGCCTGCGCGAGAATAGGATGTGACAACGAGAAGTGAGCGAACGCGAAAGGAGCTGTAATGGCTGCGAATCTTGTCGGACTGGGTATTCTGGTGGGACTCGTCGTGTTGTTTGCATGGCTGACCTGGCGGGCGTGGAAGTCGAAGCGCGCGCTGCTGAAATGGGCCGGCGTTGTGGGTGCAGGGCTGCTGACATCGCTGTTTGCGCTCCTGACCGTTGTATACGCCAAAGGCCTGGTCGACCTCTACCGCCCCTATCCGGTGGCTGCGGTGGATGTCTCGATTGCCGGCGACCCCGAACAGATCGCGCGCGGCGAACATCTCGCGACGGTCCTCTGCGCGGCCTGCCATTCCCTCGACGGAGCGCCGCCTTTGACAGGCGGCGCCAACATGAGCGACGATTCGGGCCTGCCGCTGGGTGATCTGTACGCGCCGAACATCACACCGGCGGGAAGAATCAAGGAGCTCTCTGACGGCGACTTGTACCGCATCTTGCGCACGGGCGTCGAGCCGGGGGGTCGGTTGACGATCATGGGGTTCATGCCAAGCCACCTGAGTGATGCAGACGCGCAAGCGGTGATTGCCTATCTGCGCAGCTCCCAAGCGGTCGAAAACCAAACGCCGCCGACTTCCTATTCGCCCCTGCTGGTGTTTCTCAACGGCGCGGGCTTGTTCAGCGCCAAGGTTCCCGCGTCGTTGCCATCGGTTACAGCCCCGCCCAAAGCAGCGACGGTCGAGTACGGGGAATACATCGTGAACATGTTGGACTGCCGCGGCTGCCACGGTCCTCAGCTCACAGGCGATGCCCCGCCGCCGATGCCGCCCGGCGCGCCGAATCTCACTGTTGTCGTCCCCAGCTGGAGCAAGGACGATTTCTTCCAAGCCATGCGGACGGGCGTGGCTCCCAGCGGCCGTCAAATCCAGCCGCCGATGCCCTGGCAGCAAGTCGGCAAGCTGGACGATATCGAGTTGGAAGCGCTGTACAACTACCTGCATTCGCTGACGGCGATTGCGGTGAAATGAAGGCAACAGACGCCTGCCGGCGCCGCTCTCGTTTCCCAAACAAGGAGTAATCCCAATGACCGACATAGCGATTCGCTGGGGTGGCGTGATGCTGATCCTGGGCGCAGTGTTGTTCGCGATTGCCACGGTGATGATCTCGCTGAAGCCGGTGGTGAACCAGGTGTTCTCGCCGACCAGCGCTCTCCTCCTGCTGCTGTCATCCATCTGTCTGCTGCTGGCGCTGCCGGCCATGTACGCCGGACAGGCGAGCTCCGCCGGTTGGCTCGGGCTCGCCGGCCATGCACTGCTGCAAACCGGTGTTCTGCTGCTGGTCCTCGTCACCGCGTCTTCGCTGCTCTATCCAACGCTCAACCTGGCGCCCGGCGAGAACTTCGTCCTCTTCTTCCTCGGCATTGCGTTCGTTCTTGGTTTGCTCATGACCGGCGTCGCAACGCTGCGGGCAGGCGTCTATCCGCACTGGGCAGCCATTCTGCTGCTGGGAGCGACCGCCGGCTTCTTCTTCGTGTTCTTTGTGGCTGAGTTTCTGCCGGCGGGCGCTGGCCAGGTGGGGTCCGCCCTGCTGGCCGTTCTGCTGGCGCTGGCGCTGGCCTGGATTGGCGTCTCGATGATGAGGAGTGAACCTGGGCGCGCTGGCCAGCCGGACAGCCTCGTCAACCGAACTCCCGCGCAAGGGCTGGCCTGGTACGACGATCAACCTCTTGCGGAAAGCAGACAAGGAGAATCTCCATGACAACCCGACTTGAACATACTGTGGGCTGGGTCGCCCTTCTTTGCGGCATCGCCACGATCTTTGCGATGGCGACAACGGTTCTGTTCTTCTGGCTCGAGGCGCCGTCGGTCGGTTCGGGCTACGCGCAACCCCACCTGTGGGGTCCACTGAGCGATCTGTTCCCGATCGTGCAGATGGCGCTTCTGCTGGTCGTCGCCTACGGCCTGTTTCAGGTGCAGCGTCACGGCGCGCCGACAGTGAGCCTGGTTGCCGCCATCGTCGG
>JAJTXO010000408.1 GCA_021463315.1 Caldilineales bacterium
GATCCCTCGTCTTTCCACTTGCACTCGCCACGCATGCGTGACGAGCAGGGTTGCGGTCGCGCCCAGTCCTGCCAGACGTCCTGTGCGCTTCCTACCGGCCGCCGGCCTCCACGGCCCGCCGCCAGCACGTTTGCACGCTGCCATGCGTCCCGTCCCAGGCGCACGCTGTGAAGTGTATCACGATGGACAGAAGGTGTCAAGCAGTAATTGGACCTATGTTTTCAAGCAGGAGTCGAGTCTTTGAGCGGGCCAGCGCGCCCGCACCGCGCCGATCAAACCCGGCTGACACCTTCACCTACGCTCGGACCCATGTGCAGGTGGGCCTCTACTTCGCGCCACAAGGGGAATGGTTGGCCTGCCAGTGCATCTTCAGGCGGCGACGCGGCGCCAGGCGGCGATCAGCTCCCGGTGGATCGGGACGTCCTCAAGCACCGCGCGGCGAAGCTGCGGATCGTCGATGGCAGCGGCCAACTGCGTCAGGTGCTGGTAGCCTGCGTCCAGCGCCCGGGTCGCCCGCGGCAGATCGCTGCCTTGCAGCGCCTGGAAACAGGCCAGGTAAACCTGCGCCGGCGACTCCATGCCGCCCAGGCCGTGCGCCTCGATCCAGGTCAGGCACTCCTCGGCCAGGCGGCTGGCCTCGACCGGCTCTCCCTGGGCCAGGGCCGCCAGCGCCAGGCCGGCCAGGTCGTCGATCCACGCGCCGCTGCCGGGGGACAGCTCGCGGCGAATGGCCATTGCTTGGCCGAATACCTCGCCGGCCTGGGCGGGCTGGCCGCGTTGAAGCAGCAAGTAACCCAGATGGGTCAGGGTGTAGCCCTGGCCGCGGCGATAGCCGATGGCCCGCTGGATGGCCAGCGCCTGGTCGTAAAAGGGCAGCGCCGCGTTCAAATCCCCCAGGTCGGCAGCCACCAGCCCCAGTACGTCGAGGCTGGCCGCTTCCCCCTCGCGGTCGTTCATGGCGCGGCAGCCAGCCAGAGCCTGTTCGTGGCAGCGCCGCGCCTCGGGATAGTTGCCCAGGCGCAGGTAGGTGTTGCCCAGGGTGGCCAGGATCTGCATCTCGCCCTGACGCCAGCCGCCGCGCCGCGCGGTGGCCAGGCTGGCGTTGAACTGATCCAACGCGGTCTGGTACTGGCCCAACTGCTTGTGGATGGTGCCTGCCATGTAGCCGGCGCTGACCTCGCCCTTCAGGTCGGAGACCTGCGCATACAGCGCGCGGGCGCTGGACACGGCGCGCTCGGCCGGGCCGAAATCGTCCTGATAGTAGTGGGTCACGCCCAGATCATAGGTGCTCTGTGCCCAGGTCTGGAGGTCGCCCGCGCTTTGCGCCATCTCGCTGGCGATGGCCAGCCATTCCTGCGCCTCTGTGTAGCTGCCCTGATGGATGAGGATGCGCCCCCACAGCCCGTAGGCGCGGGTCTCGATGGCAGTGGCGCCGGAGGCCTCGGCCGCGGCCATGGCGGTTTGAACCGCTTCCAGCGCGGCCGGCATGGCGCCGGTCGCCCGATAGTAGTTGGCCTGGCGCAGGCTGATCTCGGCGGCGGCCGGCTGGTGGTTCAAGTGTCGCGCCAGTTCTGCCAGCGCCTGCAGATCCCGGGCTTGCTGAACGCGATCTCCCATCCAGTTGAAGATCGTCTCCCGGTCCAGCAGCAGCGCAGCGCGCGCCGGCCAGTCGTCGGCCGGGGTCAGCTCCAGCGCCCGGCTGAAGTGTTGCAGCGCCTCGGCATGGGCGTAGCTGGCCGCAGCCAGCGCGCCGGCCTGGCGCAGATAGAGCACGGCGCGATCGCTGCGGCCGGCCTGGTCGAAGTGCCAGGCCAGTTGCACCGCGATCTGATCCAGCCGGCCGGTATAGAGCCTTTCCAGCGCGCTGGCCATATCCTCGTGCAGGTAGGCGCGCTCGACCTCGTCCAATTGCCCGTAGATGTAGCTTTGATACAGGTGGTGGTAGAAGCGATAGAAGGAGATGCGCCGGGCGTCGATGCGCTCGATGCCCTCCGTTTCCACCAGCCGCTGGCGTCGCCCCAGCTCGTCGCTCAGCGTGCGCACCATGGTGCGCGGGTCTGCACCGCGCAGCTCGGCCACCAGCTCGGCGATGAAGCGCTGGCCAGCCACGCTGGCCACGGTCAGCGTCTCGCGCTGCTCGCGATCCAGGCGATTGATTCGCTCGCGCACCACCCCCTCGACCCGCGGCGGCAGCTTGGTCCAGTTCAGGGTTGGCCCCTCGCTCCAGCGGCCGGCCACATCCTTGACCAGCGCGCCACTGGTCTGCATGTCGTACAACAGCTCGACCACGAACAGGGGATGCCCGCTGGTATGGCGCGCCAACGTGTTGCGGAATTCCTCGCCCAGGCGGTTGGGCTGGCTGTCCAGGTAGGCGTCGACGAACCAGCGGCTTTGGGTGACGTCGGCGTGGCCCAGTTCCACGGTGACATTGCCCAGCAGGCGGGCCAGCTCGGCCTCCACCTTTTCCAGCGGATGGCGCTCCCCCTCCCGCAGGCCGCTCAGTTCCTCGGGGCGATAGGCGCCGACGATGAGGATGGGGCTGCTGTCGATGCGGCGCGCCAGGTGGTAGAGCAGGCTGAGCGAGGAGGCGTCGGCCCACTGCAGGTCATCCAGCGTGACCAGCAGCGGCTGCTTGGCCGCCATTTTCAGCAGAAAGCTGGCGCACTGCTCGAAGATGTGCTCCTGGTCCAGCGGGGTTTTGCCGGCCTCCAGCAGCGCATCCTTGGCCGTGGCGATCGACTTGAGCTTGGATTGGGCGGTGGTCTGGCCCAGCACGGCCTTGCCCATCTTGCCGCCCAGCTTGACGCCGGCGGTGGAGATGAGCTTGCCGCCCGGAACCAGTAGCTCCACCAGGTCGGGCGCCACCTCCATCAACACCAGGCCGGAATAGGCCAGCGTCTTTTTGAGCCGGCTGACGTTTTCGACGGTGATGCGGCCCTGGGCCAGCTTGGCCTCAAAGTCGCCGGCCAGCAGACCGATGGCCTCGCGAAAGGGGTGGTAGGGCTCGCCGGCGCCGGTCTGCGCGCTGCAGTCGCCCACTGAGACCAGCAGGCCGGGATGCTGCGTCTGGGCGCGCCGGGTGAATTCCTGCAGCAGTGCGGTTTTGCCCTGGCCTGCCTCGCCCTGCACCAAGACGATGTGGCCCTGGCCAGCCAGCGCCTGCGTCAGGTGCGCCTCTAACATGGCCAGCTCGCGCTCGCGGCCGACGAAGATCGGTGTGGTCATGCTCTGGCCCTCATGGCGGTGGGACGAAGGGGGAAGGCTTCCGAGGTCTTATGGGGGCTTCGGAAGTCTCGACTCCGCTGATGGTTCTGCATCAGTTGAACGCCAGGCTGCTCGATTTCCTCGCGCGGCGCCAGCGGCTCTGAGCGGAACTTCACCGCGGTCCCGACGGCATCGCCGGTCGCCAGCCCAGCAGGCAGCCGAGAAAGCGGTCTTGCAGTTTCATCCGTGTAGCTTCGATCTTGGTGGTTTGCTCGCAACGGGCGTATGATGGCGTCGAGGATCGATGATGATGCGTTCACTGGTGTTGATCTTGGCGCTGCTGGCGGTCGGCGCGGCGGCGTTGCGTTGGCTGGCGCTGGCCTATGTGCCGCGAGCGAAGCCGCTGCGGCCGGCCGACGTGATCGTGGTACTGGGCCACCCGGCCAACGGCGATGGCAGCCCCAGCCCGGCCATGCTGGAGCAGGTGGCGCTGGCCGCGGCGCTGCACCGGCGCGGCCTGGCTTCGGCGCTGCTCTTCACTGGCGGCGCGGTGCATAACCAGCACGTGGAGGCGGACGTGATGGCCCGGCTGGCGGTGCAGCAGGGTGTTCCGGCGTCGGCCATCGCAACCGAGCCCCAGGCCCGTGACACGGTCGAGAACGTTCGCTATTGCCATCAGATCATGCAGGCGCGCGGCTGGCGAGATGCGATTGTGGTCACCACGCCCTACCATGTGCGCCGCGCCAGCACTATCTTTCGCCGGGCCGACATTCCACATCAGATGGCCTACCCGGTGTGCAGCTATGAGCTGTCGTCATGGCAGGCGCGCTGCCGCGCCCTGCGCTGGGATCTGGTGGGCCTGGGCTGGCTGCTGGCAGCGCAGAGGTTGGGCGTGGACCCGTCCTGGTGGGCGAAGCGGCGCACAAGACGCGCAGCCCGTTGGTCATAACGGCTTCAGGCGTTTCCGGCGCAGGCGAGCGGCTGATGAAGCCGCCTGCGGTTGAAACCGCAGGCTGGTATCCGCAAAGCATGCTGAAGCAAGCTGGGGTGCGCATCGGAGCTTGCTTTAGCGGCGTCTCGCCGCAACGCCGCCTGCGGTTGAAACCGCAGGCTGGTATCCGCAAAGCATGCTGAAGCAAGCTGGAGTGCATATCGGAGCTTGCTTTAGCATGCTTCGGCTATGTCAGACGCCGATTTCAATCGGCGGCGCCTCGCCGCAACGCCGCCTGCGGTTGAAACCGCAGGTTGGTATCCGCAAAGCATGCTGAAGCAAGCTGGAGTGCGCATCGGAGCTTGCTTTAGCATGCTTCGGCTATGTCAGACGCCGATTTCAATCGGCGGCGACTCTCGCCGCAACGCCGCC
>JAJTXO010000409.1 GCA_021463315.1 Caldilineales bacterium
CATATTTGCCTCGTTGGCCGAGGGGCGCAGCCATGTGCGCAACTATCTGGCTGGCGGCGACTGCCAGGCCACCCTGGGCGTGCTGCGCGCCCTCGGCGTCGCCATCCAGGAGCTCTCCCCCAGCGAGCTGCTGATCGACGGCGTTGGGCTGCATGGCTGGCAGGAGCCGGACGCGCCGCTGGACTGCGTCACCTCTGGCACCACCATGCGGCTGATGGCCGGGCTGCTGGCAGGTCAGGACTTCTTCAGCGTGCTCGTCGGCGGCAGCCAGCTCAGCCGCCGGCCCATGGGACGCGTCGTCGAGCCGCTGCGGCAGATGGGGGCGACGATTCACGGCCGGCAAGGGGGCCGGCTGCCGCCGCTGGCCATCCGCGGCAGCCGGTTGAGCGGCATCGACTACACCCTGCCGGTAGCCAGCGCGCAGGTCAAGTCGGCTATCCTGCTGGCGGGCCTGTACAGCGCGGGACTGACTGTGGTGCGCCAGCCCGGCCCCGCGCGTGACCACACCGAGCGCATGCTGGCCGCCATGGGCGCGCCCATCCGGGTGTTGGGCCTGGTGGTCACCAGCGAGCAGCCCCAGCGGCCCTTGACGCCGCTGGACATCAGCGTGCCCGGCGACATCTCATCAGCCGCTTTCTTGCTGGCGGCTGGCCTGCTGGTCCCCCAGTCGCACCTCACCGTCACCGGCGTGGGGGTCAACCCCACCCGCACCGGCATCCTGGACATTTTGCAGTCGATGGGCGCCGCGATCCGCCTGGACAATCCCCGCGACGAGGCCGGCGAGCCGGTGGCTGACATCGTGGTGCAGCACAGCGAGCTGCGCGGCGTGGAGATCGGCGGCGACCTGATCGTGCGCGCCATCGACGAGCTGCCGGTGTTGGCCGTGCTGGCCACCCAGGCCCACGGCCGCACCGTGGTGCGCGACGCGGCCGAGCTGCGGGTCAAGGAGACCGACCGCATCGCCACCGTGGCCGCCGAGCTGCGCAAGCTGGGCGCGGTCATCGAGGAATATCCCGACGGTTTCGCCATCGACGGCCCGGTGGAGCTGCGCAGCGCCCCCGTCTGGAGCCACGGCGATCACCGCCTGGCCATGGCGCTGGCCGTGGCCGGGATGGCCGCGTCCGGTCCGGTGCTGGTAGAGGAAGCCGCCTGCGCCAGCGATAGTTTTCCGGGGTTCGAGCGGGTGTTGCAGGTGCTGGGAGTGGAGATGGGGGAACGGTGATCGGTAATCGGTGATCGGTGACCAGTGAACTGTGCGGCCGCTCCGCCTCCGTGTAATCCGCAAATCCGTTAATCCGTGATTCAGACGGTGATCGGTGACCAGACCGAAAGGCAAGCGACAATGACAAAACCGCCCATAGACCCCATGGCCCAGCAGGCGCTGGAGTGGGCCAGGCCGCTGTTCGGCTGACCATGACCATTTGCACCGGTCTCCTCGGCTGGCCGCTGGGCCACAGCGTCAGCCCGGCCATGCACGACGCCGCGTTCCGGGCGCTGGGGCTGGATGGCCGCTACGACGCGCTGCCCACGCCGCCGGAAGCTCTGGCCGCGGCGGTGGCCGGGCTGGCCGCGGCCGGCTACCGCGGGGTCAACGTCACCATCCCGCACAAACAGGCCGTCATGCCGCTGCTGGACGAGCTGAGCGCCGCCGCGCAGGCCATCGGCGCGGTCAACACCATCGTCGTTGGCAACCAAGGACTGACAGTCCTCGGAAGGACTGTCAGTCCTGCGCTCACCGGCGACAACACCGACTGGCTGGGCTTCCTGCATCCGCTGGACGCACGCGGCTTCGACCTGGCCGGCAAGTCGGCGCTGCTGCTGGGCGCCGGCGGCTCGGCCCGCGCCGTGGTCTACGCGCTGCTCCAGCGCGGCCTGGCCCACCTGACCATCTGGGCCCGCACCCCCACCCGCGCCACCGACCTGGCCACCCACGCGCAGTCTCTGTCTCCCTCGTTAACCATTCCCCAATTCCCCAATTCCCCATTAACCATTTCTCCCGACCTCATCGTCAACACCACCCCCCTCGGCATGTGGCCCCACGTCGACGCCTCCCCCTGGCCCGCCGATCTGCCCTTCCCCGCCGGCGCGCTGGTCTACGACCTGGTCTACCGGCCGCAGCGCACCCTGTTCCTGCAACAGGCCGCGGCTGCTGGCTGCGCGGTGCAGGGCGGGCTGGAGATGCTGGCGGCCCAGGGCGCGGCCGCGTTTGAGCTGTGGACGGGACAGAAGCCGCCGCTGGAGGTGATGCTGGCCGCGGCGCTGGCGGCGTTAGTCGAAGCCAGATAACCAGGAGACTGTCGGGAAGAACTGGAGAGTCTCTTTGCTTTCGATGTCCATCCATGCTATACTCGGTGGCGTTTGAGTGATCGAACACTTGTACTGATCAGGGAGTTACTGCTATGACACTTGACGAGATTCTGCGAGACTTGCACGCCTTGAGGGAAGACCTGCTGGTATTCGAGCGAAAATACAACATGCCAACGGAGGTCTTCTTTCAGGCCTATAGCAACGGCGAAGAACCCGCTGACACGGCGTGGGTGTTGGACTGGTCTGAATGGGCAGCGACCTACGAGTTGTTAGAAGACCGTCTCACGCAATACCGGCGCGGCGTGCAGCGCTTGTTGATGGACGCTCAAGTGAGCAGCCTCTCTCAGCTCATGGAGCGAACGGCGCGTCATGAACCCGTTGCAGTCCCTGCCTGATTACGAACAGTTCATCTACACCTTCCCTCAGCAGAAGGGGTTCATTCTTCGTTCAACGCTGGTGGTTGTCAGGCGGGGAACCACAATCGCAGTACTGAACGGGGAACTGGAGTTTGCTGGCGGGCTGCGTCTACTGGTGCGCGAGAAGCTGTCTTTCGCCCACGCGCCTGGCCAGATCAAGGGCTATGGCTATGAGGTGTGGCGAGGCAACGAGCTCCTATACTGGTACGATTCTCAGCCACACCCTGACGATCCTACCCTGGCCAGTACTGATCCTCATCACAAACACGTGCCGCCTGACATCAAGCATCATCGCGTACCTGCTCCAGGTCTTAGCTTCGATGCGCCGAACCTGCCGTTCTTGATTGCCGAAATCGAGAGCATGCACACCTCCGATTGAGATTCTGCTATGCTACGCTTCCTCACTTCCGGCGAATCCCACGGCCCCGGGCTGACTGCCATCCTGGAGGGCATGCCCGCGGGACTGTCCCTCTCGGCCGACGACCTGGCGCTGGATTTGGCGCGCCGCCAGACTTCCTACGGCGCGGGCGGCCGCATGAAGATCGAGCAGGACGCGGCGCGCCTCCTGGGCGGCGTCATGGCCGGCCAGACCACCGGCGCGCCCATCGCCCTCTTCATCGAGAACAAGGACTACGCCAAATGGCGCGCGCGGGCCATCGAGCCGATGACTACCCCGCGGCCCGGCCACGCCGACCTGACCGGCGCGCTCAAATACGGCTATCGCGACCTGCGCCTGGCGCTGGAGCGGGCCAGCGCGCGCGAGACGGCCGCGCGCGTGGCCGTGGGCGCGGTCTGCAAGGCGCTGCTGGCGCAGTTCGGCGTGCGCGTCGGCAGCTACGTCACGGCCATCGGCGGCGTCCATGCCGACCCGGCGCGGCTGGCCGGGCTGAGCTACCCGCAGCGCTTCGAGCTGGCCGAGGGCAACGATCTGCGCTGCCCCGACCTGCCAGCCGTGGAGCTGATGCGCCAGCGGGTCTGGGACACCATGCAGGCCAGGGATACCGTCGGCGGCCTTTTCGAGGTGGTCAGCCTGGGCCTGCCGCCTGGGCTGGGCAGCCACGTCCACTGGGATCGGCGGCTGAGCGGCCGGCTGCTGGGCGCGGTCGGGTCGATCCATGCCATCAAGGGGGTGGAGATCGGCCCGGCCTTCGAGAACGCCGAGCGGTGGGGGACCGAGGTGCATGATGAGATTTTCTTGGAGGGGGAGAGGGAGGGGAACTCAGGGGAACTGGGAGAAACTGGGAGTGGGCGGCTGGTGCGGCGGACGAACCGGGCCGGCGGGCTGGAGGGCGGCATCACCACGGGCGAGCCGTTGGTGTTGCGGGTAGCCATGAAGCCGATCTCCACCACCCTCAACCCGCTGCGCAGCGTCGATCTGGCCACGGGCCAGCCGGACGCCACCACCTACGAGCGCAGCGACTTCAACGCTGTGCCGCGGGCGGGCGTGGTGGCCGAGGCCATGGTCGCCTTTGTGCTGGCCGATGCGCTGCTGGAGAAGCTGGGCGGCGACAGCCTGGACGAGATGCGTCCGCGCTTTGCGGCGCTGCGCCAGGCGCGGCTGGCGGACCTGCCCATGGACAACACGCCCTGGCGGTTTTAGTACCTTACCCGTTGAGTTCATGCACAAATAGCAGGAGGATCAGCCACACAGAACGCAGAGAGCGCACAGAAAGGCTGAAGCTCCTTTGTGTTCTGTGCGCTCTTTGTGGCAAATCCCTGGTGGGTATTTAGTACTGTTAGCCAGAAGATCAGCCACACAGAACGCAGAGAGCGCACAGAAAGGCTGAAGCTCCTTTGTGTTCTGTGC
>JAJTXO010000041.1 GCA_021463315.1 Caldilineales bacterium
TGGCCCGGCGGGACGCCTCGTGATCGTTTATTGATAGCCCTTGGCCCGGCGGGACGCCTCGTGATCGTCTGCTGACAACCACCTGCTTCCTTGTCTACTTGTCTACCTGTCTACCTGTCTACCTGCCTACCTCTCACCCCGCCAACAGCAGATCGATATCCGCCAGATTGCGGGCCAGGGCTTGCAGGAAGCGGGCGGCCGGCGCGCCGTCCACCACCTGGTGGTTGATGGTCAGGGAGAGGCCGATGTGCGGCACAAACGCCACCCGCGTCTCGTCCAGCTCGGCGACTCGTTGCCCTGTCATGCTGAGGGCCGCCGAAGCATCTCTGCCTGCCGCACCTGTCATGCTGAGGGCCGCCGAAGCATCCCTGCCTGCCGCACCTGTCATGCTGAGGGCCGCCGAAGCATCCCTGGCCGGCACCGCCTTCAAATTGATGTTGCTCACGCCCAGGATCGCCACCTCCGGCGGGTTCAGCACCGGCGTGAAGCTCTCGACGCCCAGGCCGCCCAGGTTGGTGACGGTGAAAGTGCCGCCGCGCAGCTCGTCGGGCGTGACGCGGCGCGCTTGGCAGGCCGCGGCCAGCCGCTTGGCCTCGGCCGAGATCTGGCGCAGGCTGAGCTGATCCGCATCGCGAATCACCGGCACCATCAGCCCGGCCGGCGTGTCCACCGCCATGCCCAGTTGCACATGTAAATAGCGGCTCAGCGTGTCGCCCTGGAAATGCGCGTTCAGATCGCGGTGTGCGGGCAGCGTGCGCGCCACCGCCAGCAGGATCAGGTCGTTGATGGTCACCGCTTGCAGGCCGTAGGCCGGGTCGCTGCCCTTGAAGCGCGCCCGCAGCGCCTGCAAGCCGCGCGCATCGGCCGAAGCATTCAGCGTCAACTGCGCCGTAGTCTGCAACGAAGCCAGCATCCGCTCAGCAATCACCCTGCGCACACCCGTCACCTTCACCACCTCAACCTCCGCCTTGCCTGCTTCCGCCTTGTCTACTTGTCTACCCTCCCCCTTGCCTACCTCCGCCTTGTCTACTGATCTACCTTCCTCCACCGCCCGCAGATCGCGCGTCATCACCCGGCCGCCCGGCCCGCTGCCGCGCTCTGGCGCTATGAAGCCGCCCTCAGTCAGCTTGGCCTGGGCCACCGGACTCAGCTTGGGCCGGCTGGCCAGTGCCGCCTGCACGTCGCGCTCGATGATGCGTCCGCCCGGCCCGCTGCCCGCCAGGCCAGCCACAGCCACCCCTTCGCGCTGGGCCAGCCCTCTGGCGCGCGGCGAAATCGGCGCGGGGCCAGCCGGCGCAACGCCTTCAGCACCCACCACCACCGGGGCCGCCTCAGCCAGCGATCCTGTCTCCCGATCCTTGTCTCCTTGTCTACTCACTTCCTTGTCTACTTGCCTACTCTCCCCCTTGTCTACTTGCCAATTCACCTCCTCGCCCGCCTCGCCGATGACCGCGATCGGTTCCAGCACCGGCGCGAGATCGCCGACCGCGTAGAAATGGGCCAGCACCACGCCGCTGGCCGGGCTGGTGACTTCCATCACCGCCTTGTCCGTCTCGACTTCGAGCAGCGTCTCGCCCTCGGCGACCGGCTCGCCGACAGCCTTCTTCCACTCGACGATGACGCAGCTTTCGACCGTATTGCCTAGCTTGGGGATGATTGCGGGAACAGCCATGGGGAAACCTCGTGGGAACAGAGTGTTCAGAACTTGCGCGAGTATCATCTCAAAAAACCGGGGGTGAGACTTCCGAAGTCTGCGCAGGTTTGTTCAAAACGGGCTCACAGTCCATAAGACTTCGGAAGTCTCACCCAATGTATTGAGATGATACCACGAATGCGACCCATTCATCATTCACACCAGCAGCACGTCCACGCCGGCGGCTCGCGCCTGGGCCACCAGCTCGGCCGGCGCGCTCTGGTCGGTGATGATGACGTCGATCTGATCCAGCGTCGCGAAGGAGGCCACGCCGACGCGGCCCCACTTGGTTGCATCCAGCACGGCCACCGCCCGACGGCAGAGATCGACCAGCACCTGCTTGACCTCGGCCTCGTCGACGCTGACATCGGTCAGACCCTCGTCGGGCGTCACGCCGTGAGCGCCGAAAAAACCGGTCTGAATGTTGAGGCGACGGACGAAATCCAGCCCATCGAGCCCGATCAGCGAGGCGGTCTCGCGGCGCAGCCGGCCGCCGGGAACGATGACGGCCACATTGGGGCGGTCGGCCAGCTCCTGAACGATGGCGATGCTGTTGGTGATGACCGTGACGTGGCGGTGATGGGTGAGGTGGCGGGCGATGGCCAGCGCGGTGCTGCTGGTGTCCAGGTAGATCGCTTCGCCGTCGTGGACCAGCACCGCGCCCGCCGCGCCGATCTGCTCCTTGGCCTGGGTTTGCTGTTGCCGGCGCAGCGTCAGCGAAAGCTCCGACGAAATGCGGCCGGTGGGGATCGCGCCGCCGTGGGTGCGCACCAGCAGGCCCTGGTCGGCCAGCATCTGCAGATCGGTCCGAATGGTGACTTCCGACACGCCAAAGGTCTGGCTCAGCTCAGTCACCGTGGCCCGGCCGCTGCGCTGCACGCTGTCGAGGATGTCGTGTCGTCGTTCCTGGATGGACTGCTCTTTAGCCATGATGGTGCTTTCAGTTGCTTTCGTTTATTTTTAATATACAACAAAACGAAAGATTTGTCAAGAGGCAATTCGCGGTTGCGGTCTGCTTGACAAACGGTCGGTGTGGCCTATGATTCAAGGGAACTGCTCAGGCGCCGACGCCTCGGTGGCAGCTATTTTCTAACCAGCCTATTTGGAAAGGCGCCTCATGAACGAATTGCCTGTTGTGATTGCCCCTGACGCCCTGCCGGCATTGATCGACTATCTGTACAGCCGCGGCATCGCCCGCGTCAACCTGGTGGCCGATGGCAACACCTGGGCCGCGCTGGGGGAGCGGGCCGCGCGGGCGCTGGCCGCGGCCGGCGTGGAGCCCAGACCCCTCCTGCTGGCCGGCGCGGAGGTGACGCCCGACGAGCCGACGGTGGTCGAGCTGCTGTTGGCGGCCGGTCGCCAGCAGCGCCCCTACCTGGCGGTCGGCTCCGGCGTTATCACCGATGTGACCCGCTTTGCCAGCTATTGCACCGGCAACGACTTCATCTCCCTGCCCACGGCGCCCTCGGTGGATGCCTACACGGCCACCGCCTCGTCGCTGATCCTGCGCGGGCTGAAGCAGAGCGTCTACAGCCAGGCGCCGGTGGCGGTCTTCGCCGACCTGGACACGCTGTGCGCCGCGCCCCAGGCGATGATCGCGGCCGGCTTCGGCGATGTGGTGGCCAAGTTCACCTCGGTGGCCGACTGGAAGCTGGCCGCGCTGCTGTGGGATGGCCCCTACGACGACGGGGTGGCCCAACGCATGGCCGCGGCGCGCGATCGCTGTATGGCCCAGGTCGATGCCGTGGGCGCGGCCGAGCCCGCGGGCATCCACAGCCTGATCGATGCCCTGATCGAGGCTGGGCTGTGCATGTTGGCCTTCGGCGGCTCCCAGCCCGCCGGCCAGTCAGAGCACTACATCTCCCACTACCTGGAGATGAAGCTGGTGCGCGAGGGACGCAAGCCGGTGCTGCACGGCGCCAAGACCGGCATGGCCACGGTGATCGTCGCCCGCTACTACCAGCAGATCCGGCAGATGAGCCGTGACGAGGCCGCGCGGCGGCTGGCGGCCTCGCCTCGCCCCGACCGCCAGGCCGAGATCATGCGCATCCGCCACGCCTACGGCGACCTGACCGCGGCGCTGATCGTCGAGCAGGCCCCTTTTCTGGACTGGAGCGAGGCCGACTACGCCCGGCTCCAGCAGCGCATCCTGGAGCGCTGGCCGGAGGTGCAGGCCGTGGCAGCCGAGGTTCCCTCGCCCGACGCGCTGACGGATCTGCTGGAGCGGGCCGGCGGCACGGCCGACGCGCGCGCGCTGGGCCTGGGCGACGAAGAGATGGCGTTGGCCGAGGAATATGGCCACTATGTGCGCAACCGCTTCACCGTGTTGAAGCTCAGCCGCGTGCTGGGCTTGTTGGTCTGAAACGACGCTCTTGTATCATCTCAATAAATTGGGGAAGACTTCCGAAGTCTTATGGACTGTGAGCTCGTTTTGAACAAACCTGCGCAGACTTCGGAAGTCGCGACCCCGGTTTATTGAGATGACACACGCTCTTGACAGGAGAGGCTTTTGATAGTATGCTGTGGACAAATGAAATCGATATCATCGCCCGGTTCTGGTGTGATGATCTGCTGACAGCCCTTTTCCACCAGCCCGAAGCGCTCTTCCCATCCACCCATCGTGTGTCGTTGCTCCCTTGAGAGCATCATCTTGTTTCGACGGCAGAAAATGGAGGTTTCGATGAAGAACAGACCCCTACTCATGGCAGTGAGCCTGTTGGTCGTACTGGCGATGCTGGTCGGCTGCGCGGCCCCTGCAACGCCAGCCCCGGCCGCCACCAGCGAGCAGCCGCCGGCTTCTGAACCGGCCGCTCCGACGACCGCGAAGCCCTACATCCCGCTGATCTCCAAGGGCTTCCAGCACCAGTTTTGGCAGGCTGTGAAGCAGGGCGCGGAAGAGGCGGCCGCCCAGTACAACGTGGATATCACCTTCGAGGGCCCGGCCACCGAGGCCGAGGTGGACAAGCAGATCGAGATGCTGCAGGCCGCGCTGGCCAAGAATCCGCAGGCCATCTGCTTTGCCGCCCTGGACAGCCAGGCTGCCATCCCGCTGTTGGAAGAGGCCAAGAGCAAGAACATCCCCGTGGTCGGCTTCGACTCTGGCGTGGACAGCGACATTCCAGTGGCCACTGCATCGACCGACAACATCGCGGCCGCGGCCCTGGCCGCAGACAAGATGGCCGAGCTGATCGGTGGATCGGGCCAGGTGGCCGTGTTGGTGCATGACCAGACCAGCCGCACCGGCATCGATCGCCGTGATGGCTTCGTCAACCGCATCGCCGAAGCGTATCCCGACATCACCATCGTCAATGTGGACTACGGCGGCGGCGACCATCTGCGCTCCACCGAGATCGCCAAGGCTGTGATCCAGGCCAACCCCGACCTGAAGGGCTACTTCGGCGCCAACGAAGGCTCGATCATCGGCGTGCTGAATGCCGTCAACGAGCTGGGCAAGGGGGGCCAGATCGTTCTGGTCGGCTATGATGCGGGCAAGCAGCAGAAAGATGCTGTGCGCAGCGGCGTGATCGCCGGCTCCATCACCCAGAACCCGGTGGGCATCGGCTTCAAGTGCGTCGAGGCGGCCTACAAGGCGCTCAATGGCGAGACTGTGGAGCCGGTCATCGACACCGGTTTCTACTGGTACGACGCCAGCAACATGGATGAGGAAAAGTTCATCCCACTGCTCTACGATTGATCGGATGCCCCGGCAGGCATGAAGCGCACGCTCCAGCCTGCCGGGGCTTGTTTTGGCAGGCTTTGCCGGCAACGCTGTCAATTGCCTCATGACCAGTCTGCCCAGCGCCGCAGTTTCTTCCCCCACAACCGGTTGCTGCGGCAGCAGACAGAGCACTATTCTCGCTGCTGAGGGATGAGAGGCCCCTATGAACGATACGCTGGTCGTGATGGAGGAGATCGAAAAGACATTTCCCGGCGTACACGCGCTGGACCAAGCGCATTTCGAGCTGCGCGCGGGCGAAGTGCATGCCCTCGTGGGCGAAAACGGCGCGGGCAAATCGACGCTGATGAAGGTGCTGGCTGGGGTCTACGCCAAGGACGCGGGGCGCATTCTCTACCGCGGCGCAGAGGTCGAGATTCCGAACCCGCGGGCCGCGCAGACGCTGGGCATCAGCATGATCCATCAGGAGCTGAACCTGATGCCGCATCTGACGCTGGCGCAGAACATCTTCGTCGGCCGGGAGCCGCGCCAGGGTGTGCGCTTCATCCTGGACGAGAAGGAGATCAACGCCAAAACCCAGGCGCTGTTCGACTCCATGCGCCTGCGGCTGGACCCGCGCACCAGAGTGGCGGACCTGACCGTGGCTACGCAGCAGATGGTTGAGATCGCCAAAGCGCTTTCCTTCGATTCGCAGGTCCTGATCATGGACGAGCCGACCGCGGCGCTGACCGAGGCTGAGATCGAGGAGCTGTTTCGCATCATCCGCGAGCTGCGCGGCCGGGGCGTTGGCATCGTCTACATCTCCCACCGCCTGGAGGAGCTGAAGCAGATCTCCGACCGTATCACCGTCATGCGCGACGGTCGCTTTGTGGGCACAGAGGATGCTCAGGCCATCCCCATCGAGCGCATCATCAGCATGATGGTCGGCCGCACCATCTACGAATCGAAGCCCGAGACCCCGGAACGGCCCAGCGACGAGATCGTGTTGGAGGCCCGCAACCTCAACCGGGGCCAGGTGATCAAGGATGTCAGCTTCCAGTTGCGGCGTGGCGAGATCCTGGGCTTTGCCGGGCTGATGGGCGCAGGACGCACCGAGGTGGCGCGCGCCATTTTTGGGGCCGATCCGCTGGACTCTGGCGAGATCTACGTGCATGGCAAAAAGGTCGCCATCAAGCACCCGCGCGACGCAGTGCGCCATGGCATCGGCTACCTGTCGGAGGACCGCAAGCGCTACGGACTGGCGCTGGGCATGGATGTGGAGGCCAACATCGTGCTGGCGGCCTTCAAGAAGTTCCTGGGCAAGCTGGGGGTGGTCAACAGCAAACAGACCCGGGCGACCGGCCAGCACTATGTAGAGATGCTATCGATCAAGACGCCCAGCCTGCAGCAGCGGGTCAAGAATCTGTCCGGCGGCAACCAGCAAAAGGTGGTCATCGGCAAATGGCTGACCGCGGACACCGACGTGCTGATCTTCGACGAGCCGACGCGCGGCATCGACGTAGGCGCCAAAAGTGAGATCTATCATCTGCTCAACAGCCTGACCAAAGAGGGCAAATCGATCATCATGATCTCCTCGGAGCTGCCGGAGGTCCTGCGCATGAGCCATCGCATCGTGGTCATGTGCGAGGGCCGCATCACCGGTGAGCTGGCGGCTGCCGAGGCCACCCAGGAACGCATCATGACCTATGCCACCCAACGCAACGTGTTGGTGGCTAAGAACGGGGCGCCCGACAACGAGTTCGGCGCTCAGGAGGCGCGAGTATGACCACGGCTGACACCTCTGCCACCACCAAGACTGCCAGGCGATCGATCTTCCGCTCGGAAGCCGCGCAAAAGCTGCTGGCTTTTGCGGCATTGATCGTGATCTTTGCCTTTTTCTCCATCGTCTCCCCCTTCTTCATGACCCGGGACAACGTCATCGGCATTCTGTTGGCCACTGCTGTCAACGGCGTCCTGGCCCTGGGCGTGACCTTCGTCATCATCACCGCGGGCATCGATCTGTCGGTCGGCACGGTGATGACCTTCTCGGCCATGACCACCGCGGTGGCTATCAGCGTGGCCGGCTTGCCCATCCCGCTGGGCATCCTGGTCGGACTGTTGACCGGCATGGCAGCCGGCGCGGTCAGCGGTCTGGTGATCTCGCGCATGCAGATTCCGCCCTTTGTGGCTACCCTGGGCATGATGATGATCGCGCGGGGCCTGGCGCTGGTGATCCCCGCGGCCATTTTCGGCTCGGTGCGGCCGATTTACTTCAACGACGCGCCGCTGTTCACCAAGATCACCATGGGTTCGGTCATTGGCTCGGTGTTTCCAGCCTTCCCGATCCCCAACGCGGTGCTGATTCTCTTCGGCGCGGCGCTGGTGGCAGCCTTCATTCTGGGCAAGACCGTCCTGGGACGCTATGCCATCGCGATCGGCAGCAACGAGGAGGCCACCCGCCTCTCCGGCGTCAACGTGGCCAACTGGAAGACCGCCATCTACGCGCTGTGCGGCCTGTTCAGCGGCCTGGCTGGCGTTGTCATCGCCTCCCGGCTCAACTCAGCCCAGCCAGGCCTGGGCGCCGGCTATGAGTTGGACGCGATCGCCGCGGTGGTGATCGGCGGCACCTCGCTGAGCGGCGGCGAGGGCACCATTCTGGGCACCCTCATCGGCGCCTTCATCATCAGCACGTTGACCAACGGCCTGCGCATCCTGGGCGTGCCGCAGGAATGGCAGATGGTCATCACCGGCGTCATCGTGATCCTGGCGGTTTATTTGGACATTTTGCGGAGACGCGCGCGTTAGGAGAAGTAACGAGGTATCATCTCAATAGAGGGGGAAGACTTCCGAAGTCTCGACCCCGGTTTTTTGAGATGATACGTAACGAGTAACTCGGAATTGCGGGATGCGCCCCTGGGTTGCCAGTTTGGCGTGACGAGCAATTCATAGCCACAGCCGCATCGCTCCATTCCGGGTTACGAGTTACGGGTTACTCCTTACGGATTATACCCCCATGTCCCCACTCATCCTCGCCCACGACCTGGGCACCACCGGCAACAAGGCGACACTGTTCGCGGCCGACGGCTCGATGGTGGCCGCGACCTTTGCCAGCTACGACACAGTCTACGCCCAGCCGAACTGGGCGGAGCAGGACGCGCACGATTGGCGCACGGCCCTCTTCGACTCCACGCGCTGGCTGATGCAGGCCGCGCAGGAGGCCGGCTTCGACGCGGCCGATGTGGCTGTGGTCAGCTTCAGCGGCCATATGAACGGCGCGCTGCTGGTGGATGCCGCGGGCGCGCCGCTGCGGCCGGCCATCATCTGGGCCGACCAGCGGGCCGCGGCCCAGGCCGAGCTGATCCGCGAGCGCTGCGGCGAGCGCGAGGTGTACCAGCTCACCGGCAATCGGGTCAGCCCGGCCTATACCGCGGCCAAGCTGCTGTGGATCAAGGCGCATCAGCCGGAGCTCTACGGCCGCGCGCGCTGGGTGTTGCAGGCCAAGGACTACGCCGCGTTCCTCTTCAGCGGCGTCGCAGCCACCGACTACTCCGACGCCTCGCTGACGCTGCTGCTGGATCTGGCTGGCCGGCGCTGGGCCGAGCCGTTGCTGGAGCGGCTGCAGATCGACGCGGCGCTGCTGCCTCCCCTCTTCCCCTCGGCGCAGGTGATCGGGGAGGTGACGGCCGCGGCTGCCGCGGCCACCGGTCTGCGCCCCGGCACGCCGGTGGTGATCGGCGGCGGCGACGGCGCCTGCGCCACGGCGGGCGCGGGCGCGGTGCGCCCCAACGACGTCTACAGCTATATCGGCTCCTCGGCTTGGGTGGCGTTGGCTTCAGCGCAGCCGGTGCTGGACCCCGCGCAGCGCACCTTCAACCTGGCCCATCTGGACCCGACGCTGAATGTGGCGCTGGGCGCGATGCAGACGGCCGGCGGCGCGTTCGATTGGTTCGAGCGGCTGCTGCGCTGCGACCGGGAGGCTGAGCCGCTCTACGCGGAGCTGGACGCCGAGGCTGCCCAGGTTCCGCCCGGCGGACATGGCCTGCTCTTCCTGCCCTATCTGCTGGGCGAGCGCAGCCCGCACTGGAACCCGCTGGCGCGCGGCGCGTTCGTCGGCCTGGCCATGTCCAACGGCCGCGGCGAGCTGGCGCGGGCCGTGCTGGAGGGAGTCGCCTTCAACCTGCGCGGCATTCTGGAGATTCTGGTCGGCGCGGGATCGGAAAACCTCGCAACTCTGCTCAGCGGCGTGCGGCTGATCGGTGGCGCCGGCAAGAGCGCGCTGTGGCGGCAGATTCTGGCCGACGTGTACGGCCTGCCCGTGGAGCTGGTGGATCTGCCGGCCAACGCCACGGCGCTGGGCGCGGCCATCGCCGGCGGCGTCGGCGTGGGGCTCTATCCCGACTATGGCGTGGCGCAGCAGTTGGCCCCCATTGCGCGTATTGACCGGCCCAACCCGGCGGTGCAGGCCCGCTACGCGGCGCTGTATGCCCTGTTTCAGCAGAGCTACGCCGCGCTGGCGCCGGTTTTCGGGCAACTGGCCGCGCTGCGGGATTAGATGACACAGTGAACGTTGTACAGCCATGACACCAGAGACCGTGGTTCATCTTCATCCATCCTTCTTTGGCGACGCGGAGCGGCTGCTGGCGTCCAGTGGCGAGCTGGCGGCCGCGGCTTTCACCTATCCCAGCGGCGTGCCGGCGCTGCGGCTGAGCAACGCCGTGGGCAGCATCGTGGCGCTCCCCTTCCAGGGCCAGCAGATCTGGGACGCTCAGTTCCATGGCCGCACGCTGACCATGCGGTCGATGTTCGACCAGCCCTATCCCAACGTCGATTATCTGCGCACCTACGGCGGCTTCTTGCTGCACTGCGGCGTGACGGCCATGGGCGTGCCCGCGGCCGGCGACACGCACCCGCTGCACGGCGAGCTGCCCAACGCCCGCTATCAGGCGGCCTATCTGCGGCTGGGCGAGGATGAAGGGGGAAGCTATCTGGCCGTGGGCGGCGAATATCGCCATACGGTGGCTTTCGCCGCCAACTACGTGGCCCGGCCGCTGGTCAAGCTCTACGCCGGCTCCGGCCGGCTGGCCCTCTCGTTGACGGTGCAGAACCTCAAGCAGACGCCCATGGAGCTGATGTACCTGGCCCACGCCAACTTCCGGCCGGTGGATCATGGCCGGCTGCTGTACAGCGCGCGCTGCACGCCCCAGACGGTGCGGGTGCGCAGCAGCATCCCCGCGCACCTCCGCCCCGCGCCCGGCTACCGAGAGTTCTTGCAGGCGCTGGAGGCCCAGCCCGACAGGCACAACCTGCTGGCGCCGGGGCTGGCTTTCGATCCCGAGGTGGTTTTCTTCATCGACTATCTGGCCGACGTGGCCGGCTGGGCCCATTCCATGCAGGTGCATCCCGACGGCGCGGCCGATTTCATCAGCCACCGACCTGGCCAGCTCGACCACGGCGTGCGCTGGATCAGCCGCACCCCTGACCAGGACGCGCTGGGGCTGATTCTGCCGGCCACAGCCGAGCCGGAAGGGTACAGCGCCGAGAAGGCCAAGGGCAACGTCAAGAGCCTGGCCGGCGGCGCGACGTGGCGCTGCGACATGGCGCTGGGCGCGCTGACGCTGGCCGAGGCGCAGGCCATGGCAACGAAGATCGAGCGGATCCTGGCGCCATGACGCCATGGCCGGACCGGCCGCAGCGGCCGGTCCAGTGGGCCGCGGCAGCGAGGCCCGCATGGCGCAAGCAATCGTGACGCAATGAGCACCATCAGCGATGTAGCTAAGCAGGCTGGCGTCTCCCCCGTGACCGTGTCGCGGGTGATCAACCGCGTCGGCAATGTGAGACCGGCCACCCGGCAGCGGGTGGAACAGGCCATCGAGGAGCTAGGCTATGTGCCCAGCGGCGTGGCGCAGAGCCTGCGCTCCAAGCGCACCCGCGCGCTGGCGCTGATCGTGCCCGACATTCAGAACGCCTTCTGGACCACGGTGGCGCGTGGGGTGGAGGACGCCGCGCAAAGCCAGGGCTATTCGGTCTTTCTCTGCAACACCGACGAGGACCCCGTCAAACAGCAGCGCTATCTCGATGTGGTGATCAGCCAGCGGGTGGATGGGGTGCTGATCGCTCCCTACAGCTCGGCTGGCCGCGATCTGGCCCGGCTGCGCGACCGCGGCGTGCCCACGGTGGTGATCGATCGCCGCGTGGATGGCTGGGAGGTCGACAGCGTCCGGGGCGATTCGCTGGCCGGCGCGCACGCGCTGGTCAGCCATCTCATCGCTCTGGGCCATCGGCGCATTGCCATGTTGAGCGGCCCCGCCGTCACCGCCACGGCTGCGGATCGCGTGGCGGGCTATCGCCGCGCGCTGGTGGAGGCCGGCATCGCCGCGGATCCGCGGCTGCTGCTGTATGGCGAATACAAGGTGGCTTCGGGCGCGGCCATGATGGCACAGACGCTGGAATCCGGTGTGGCGCCCACCGCGGTCTTTGCCGCCAACAACGCCATCGCCATGGGCGTGATCGACGAGCTGGTGCGCCGCGGCCTGCGCATCCCCCACGACGTCGCCTTGGTGACCTTCGACGATCTGGCCCACGCCGCGCGGCTCTTTCCCTTTTTGACCGTGGCCGTGCAGCCGGCCTACGAGATGGGCGTCGACGCGGCTGAGCTGCTGATCGAGCGACTGGATGCCAGCGATGGCCTGCGGCCGCGTTGCGTCGTCTTGCCTACCCAGTTGATCATTCGCCACTCCTGCGGCAGCAGGCTGGCCAGCGGCGACGGGCCCAGCCTCAGCTTGCCGCTGACTGTCGAACCAGATCGGTCCCACGCCCTTGATCTCCAGGGCGTCCCGCCCGGCTCTGGCCCCCTAACCACGATCTCCAGGGCGTCCCGCCCGGCTCTGGCCACGAACCTTGATCTCCAGGGCGTCCCGCCCGGCTCCCGCGCGACGCCTGATGATCGGTCCCACGAACCTTGATCTCCAGGGCGTCCCGCCCGGCTCCCGCGCGACGCCTGATGATCAGTACGCACTTCGGAAGGAAATCAAACCATGAGTGAGTTCACTGTCAATCCCCCCAAGAATCGCCTCGTCGGCGCCCTGCCCAAGATCGGCATCCGGCCCACCATCGATGGCCGGCTGGGCGGCGTGCGCGAGTCGCTGGAAGCGCAAACCATGGCCATGGCCCACAACGTGGCCAGGCTGCTGACGGACACCCTGCGCCACGCCAACGGCTTACCTGTCGAGTGCGTCATCGCCGACGGGACCATCGGCCGCGTGGCCGAGTCGGCCGCCTGCGCCGAGAAGTTTCGCCGTGAGGGGGTGGGCCTGACCATCACCGTCACCCCCTGCTGGTGCTATGGCGCGGAGACCATGGACATGGACCCGCACATGCCCAAGGCGGTGTGGGGCTTCAACGGCACCGAGCGGCCGGGCGCGGTCTATCTGGCCGCGGTGCTGGCCGGGCACACCCAGAAGGGGCTGCCGGCCTTCAGCATCTACGGCCACGATGTGCAGGACAGCAGCGACCAGACGATTCCGCCCGATGTGGCGGAGAAGCTGTTGCAGTTCGCGCGCGCGGGGCTGGCTGTGGCCGCCATGCGCGGCACTTCGTACCTTTCCATCGGCGGGACCAGCATGGGCATCGCCGGCTCCATCGTCGATCAGCCGCTGTTCGAGCGCTTCCTGGGTATGCGCGTCGAGGCCGTGGACATGACCGAGGTGGCGCGACGCATCGACCGGGGCATCTACGATCCCGACGAGTTCCAGCAGGCGCTGGCCTGGAGCAACGCCACCCTGCGCAAGGGGAAGGATCACAACCCGCCCGCCATGCAGCACAGCCAGGCGCAGAAGGATTGGGCCTGGGAATACTCCATCAAGATGGCGCTGGTGGTGCGGGATATGATGGTGGGCAACCCGCGGCTGGCCAAGCTGGGCTTTGGCGAGGAGGCGCTGGGCCACAACGCCATCGTGGCCGGCTTCCAGGGCCAGCGGCAATGGACCGATCATCTGCCCAACGGCGACTTTCTGGAGGCGATCCTCAACAGCTCCTTCGACTGGAGCGGCATCCGCCAGCCCTACATCGTGGCCACTGAGAACGACGCGCTGAACGGCATCTGCATGTTGTTCGGCCACCTGCTCACCGGGACCGCGCAGATCTTCGCCGACGTGCGCACCTACTGGAGCCCCGCGGCGGTGCAGCGGGTGGCGGGCCACTCACTGGCCGGCCGCGCGGCCGGCGGCATGCTGCATCTGATCAACTCTGGCCCGGCCGCGCTGGACGGCACAGGCCTGCAGGAGATCGACGGCCGGCCGGCCATGAAGCCCTACTGGCAGGTCACGCCGCAGGAGGCGCAGCGCTGCCTGGACGCCGTCACCTGGCAAACCTCCAGCGTGGGCTATTTCCGCGGCGGCGGCTGGTCGACCCGCTTCCGCACGGCCGGCGAGATGCCGGTGACCATGTTCCGCATCAACCTGGTCAAGGGGCTGGGGCCGGCCTTGCAGATCGCCGAGGGCTGGACCGTGGCGCTGCCCGACGCGGTGCATGATGTGCTGGATCAGCGCACCGATCCCACCTGGCCCACCACCTGGTTCGTGCCCAACACCGGCGGCGAGGGCGCATTCCGCGATGTGTACAATGTCATGTATCACTGGGGCGCCAACCACGGCGCGATCGGCTACGGCCACTTCGGCCACGACCTGATCACTCTGGCCTCGATGCTGCGCATCCCGGTCTACATGCACAATGTAGAGCGGGGCCGCATCTTCCGCCCCAGCGCCTGGAATGCCTTCGGTACAGCCGACCTGGAGGGCGCGGACTTCCGCGCCTGCGCGAACTTCGGGGCGCTGTATGGGCAGTATTAGGGAGAAAAGGGAAGGATCATAGCCTGTCATGCTGAGGCCCGCCGAAGCATCCCCCATCCTACTCCCCTGTCATGCTGAGGTCCGCCGAAGCATCCCCACTCGGCGCGTCCCTGTCATGCTGAGGGCCGCCGAAGCATCCCCA
>JAJTXO010000410.1 GCA_021463315.1 Caldilineales bacterium
GACGGCCAACAGGCCAGGAACGATCGCCAACATGATATGCCTCATAGCGGAAAGAGATCTTCGCGGTGAGGACATCTTAACAGATGTGTGGCGATTGATCAATAGTACTTTGGTACTATGCCAGATCACTGGCATGAACGCAGCGGCCAGCGCTCCAAATGAACAACGGCCAGACGCAAGAATCGTCAGGCCGTTGTCACGAATGCAGACAGGAACAATGAGTTTAGCGACTGGCGAGCCGGGCCTTCATGCGCCCCATCCAGGATTGACTTTCTGCCGGTTGGCTGGCTGTGTAGTAATAGGCGTATTGATGATACATGCTGGCCTGCGGGCTGATGCGGTTGAGCGCCACGCCGAGCAGCTTGGCATCCACCGACGCCAACAGACGCTGTGCCTCGATGGCCAGCTTGCGCCGGGTCCGGCCGGCGTCCACCACCAGCACTACCCCCTGCACCCGGCCGGCCACGGCCAACGCGTCCGTCACCGCCAGCACCGGCGCCGTGTCCACCAACACCACATCGACCTCCTGCGCCAGCTCGGCCAACACCTCGCCCAGCCGGTCCGACTTGAGCAGCACAGCAGGGTTGCCAGGGGCCATGCCAGCCGTCATGACCAGCAGATTGGCTTGGCTGGTGGCGCGCAGGGTGCTGGCTGCGGTCCGGCCACCGGCCGTCAGGGCATCGCTCAGCCCCGCCGCGGCGGACAGGCCAAACAGCTTGTGCAGCTCTGGATGGCGCAGGTCCGCATCGACCAGCGCGACGCGCTTGCCCTCCTGAGCGACGATCACGCCCAGGTTGGCGACCGTGGTGCTTTTGCCTTCGGCCGGGCTGGCGCTGGTCACCATCAGCACCTGGGGATTGCCCTCGTGTTCGATGCGGGCCAGCAGCAGGCGATAGGCCTCGTTGTCCATGGCTTGCAGCTTCTGACCGGCGATGGTCTTGTCTTTTCCAGAGCCGTGCTGGATACGCATGATCCCACCCAACACCGGTGTAGCCAACGACCGGGTGACGTCGTCGGGCGTCTTCAGGGTGTCGTCCATGGTTTCCAGCAGCAGGGCCGTGGCCAGGCTGAGCAGGAAGCCGATGGCGCCCATCACCAGGATGGAGCGGGCCGCGCCGCCGCCCACCGGCGTCCGGGGCGCTTCAGCCCACTCCACCACCTCCAGCGAGTTGACGCCGCCCTTGAGCGAGCTCAGCAGTGAACCGTAGGTGGCCTGGTAATCGCGCAGTTTGCGTTCCAGGGCCGCCAATTGCTCGTCGGCCGCGGCGATCTCACGCGCACTGTACATGGTGGCCAGATCCGTGTTGAGATCGGCGATACGGTCTTTGGTGTCTTCGATGTTGAGCTCCAGCTCAGTCACCTGATCCTCCAGGAACTGGCGGCGGTCAGCGGTCAGATTGCCCTCGGCGCTGGGGCTGAGAGCGATCAACTGGCGGGCCAGTTCGTTGGCGACCGCCTGAGCCCGTTGGGGATCCACGTCGCCGACGCGAATCTCCAGCAGTTGCGTGTTGGGCACCTGGAAGACGCTGTATTCGGGCAGACCGTTGAGGCCCAGCACCGCCTTGGTAGCGTCCTGCACCGGTCGGCGGCGGGCAATCTCGCCGTAAGTCAGGGCCAACTGCTGGCCGAGGGAGATCTCTGTGTTGGTGGGATTCGGGTTTTCGATGGCACGGCCTACCATGACCGTTGAGGAAGCATAGTAGACCGGGGGCAGACGTTGCTGCGCGACATAGCCGGCCGCCATGCCCAGCAAAGTAGACAGGACGATCAACCACCACCATTTGCGCAAAGTACTTACGACTCGGCTAAACTCCATGTCGGTCCTCACTTGATCCAGATCGGGTCCCAGTCGTTGAACTGGCTATTGGTCACGATGCGCTGTTCGCTGCCGTCGGCCTTCATGATCCACAGTTGGCGTCGGCCCGTATCGCGGTTGGAGTAGAACAGAATGTTCCGGCCGTCAGGCGACCAGGTAGGATGCTTGTCCCATTCCCAACTGTTGTTGGTCAGCCGGCGCAGCTCATTGCCGTCGGCGTTGATGACGAAGATCTCGTCGTTGCCTGGATCCGTGGAGACAAACAGCACGCGGTCGTCCACCGGCGACCAGGCAGGGTCATAGGCTGCGCCATCGAGCGGCGACAGGCGTTGGAAGCCATCGTACCGCGAGTCCTGGATGAACACCCGAGCTACCTGAGCGCCCTCCCCACCGGCCACGTTCTCCATGCGCACCACGGCTGTGCGGAATCCGTCCGGCGCGCGCGGCTCGGCTGCACTGGCTAAAACGTGGGGATAGGGATTGGTCAAGAGGCTGACATCGGCGTCGGTGCAGCCGCCGGTGCGCACCAGGCAGGCCGGATCCAGCACAAAGAGATCCTCATCGGAGCCCAGCCGGTCAGAGTGGAAGAGGATCTTGCCGCGCAGCTCGCTGGGGATGACGCCCGGCGCAGGGGTGGGTGTTGGCGTTCGGGTCAGGGCTGCCACCAGCGGCGCGGCCGTCGGGACCGCGGTCGCGATGGGCGTTGGCGTGATCACGGCTGGCATCGGTGTATAGGTTCCGGTGGTCAGCGCCGCCACCGTAGCCAGGACGCGGATCGCCTGCGCGGTGGCGCCGTTGGCTGGCGTGGGAGTGCCGGTGGCGATGATGAAGCGCGGCGTGGCTGTGATGAAGCCGGGCGGGATGGCGGTGGGCGGTCCGTCTTGGCTGACCCGCGTCGCCTCAGCCACCGCCCAGGCCAGCAAGGCCGAGGCGCTGTTGGGCGTGGGCGTGTTGGTGATGACGACGAAGGTGGGCGTGGCCGTCGCGGCGACGAAGTAGCTGGGCGTCGGCGTCCAGGTGCCGGTGGTCATGGCCTGCGCCGTGGCATAGGCGGCCTGCGCGCGGATGGTGGCCGGGTTGGCTGGCGTCGGCGTCGGCGTCACCACCCAGATGCCGCCCATAGCCACGGCTGTGGCCTGGTCCTGTGGGGTGGCCGTGGCGGTCACCATGTTGAGCGGGGTCGGCGTGGCCGTGCCCTGCTGGCTGGCTGCCGCCGTGACGGTCATCAGGTCGGCGGCGGCCGTCAGCACGTTCTGCGGCGTCGGGGTGCTGGTCACCACGATCAAATCCTTGGTAGGGGCAGCCGGCGGCGTGGCAGGGGCCGGCCCAACTACCAGCAGCAACTGCGGCTGGCTGCCAGCGCTCTGCGGACCATAGCCGGTGTCCCAGGCGAAGAGATTCTCCGCGCCAGCCTCGGGCCCATCGAGACGAAACACGATCTGCGACTGCTCATCGACCAGCGCCTGTTGCAGCGCGGCAATCTGCTGCTCGTTGAAGAGAAAGACATTGCGCGCCTTGGGCGCCAGATCGCTCTCGCCCAAGGCCGGCAGGATGGTCTGCACGACGGGGGCGTTGTGGATCTCCTGGAAGGAGAGGCGGCCCCAGTTCGCGTTCAGCGCCGGGTCGAGCCAACGCGCCTGCCACACGCCGTTGCTGGCGCGATCCAGCCGGGCATCGTCCAGCCCGGTCAGCGCCAGCGCGGCATAGGAGATGGGCGCGCCGCGGGCCACCGTGCTCAGGTCGAACTGGATGGCGCCGTGAAAGATCTCGCCCTGGGAGATGCCGGAGTAGATGTAGGAATCGCCGAAGTGATTGTTGCGGCTGTCGTTGCTGCGCACCCAGCCGACGGAGCCAGCCTGAGGCGCGAGCGTCAGCAGTTGCTGGTCGGGACCCACTTCGGGCGTTGGCGCCGGCGTGCTTCCGGCTTGGAGAGGTGGGACAAGCGCCGCCCCGCGCGCCGCTGCGGGCTGCAACTGCGCCGTGACTATGGGCGCCTGGGCGATCGCCGTGCTGGCCGGTGTGGGCAATGCTTCCAGCGCGCCGTCCATGCTCCAGCCCCACAGGGCCGCTGCCGCTATCAGCCCCAGGGCAGCGAGCAAGCCTGGCCAGCGCCGCCGCCGGCGCGCCGGCGGGCGCGCGGTGGCTGGCTGCATCAACTCTGGGCTATCGATTCGATCCATACGTTTTCGTGCCATGTCCTTCAGCGCTCCCGGTACTCGCACTTTTTACTACCGCTGGTATGTATCATCTCAATAGATGGGGGAAGACTTCCGAAGTCCTATGGACTGTGAGCTCGTTTTGAACCACCTGCGCAGACTTCGGAAGTCTCGACCCCGGTTTGTTGAGATGACACCCGCTGGACTTCGGAAGTCGCCGCATCAGGGTTGAACCTGGCCTGTCACCCGAGACTGTGTCCTTTTGAGTGCTGCTGCGACTTCCGAAGTCTTGGGCTGAGCAATTACCCGCTGTGAACGAAGTCCCTGAGGCGCCCGCTGCTCGATTCGAGCTTGCCAGCATGGGCCAAGCGCCCCCAAGGCGTCGGACGCCCGGGCCCAGGTACATCGTTGACACTGGTATTATACGTGCAGGATGGGTGTTTCCCATTGTGATTCTCGTATCATCTCAATAGATTGGGGAAGACTTCCGAAGTCTTATGGACTGTGAGCCCGTTTTGAACAAACCTGCGCAGACTTCGGAAGTCTCGACCCCGGT
>JAJTXO010000411.1 GCA_021463315.1 Caldilineales bacterium
GCGATGGGCCTCCACCGACGCCACCACCCCGGCCAGGGCCTCGCCGGCCGGTACGTCGCCGTGGATCAGGGCGAACGCCTCGCGGTCGTGGACCCCCACGCCCACCTCGAGCCGCACCCCGGCGCCGTGATCATCCCCCTCGGTCGTGACCACCCGGCACACCTCGAGGCCGCGCACCTCGCCGGTCACCACTCCGTGCTCGACGACGGGCCGGGCGCCGGCCGCCTCGATGACCGGCACCAACGCGAGGTGACGAGGGTCGGCCGGTGCGGCCCGGCCGACCGGTTGGGCGACGGCCCGGCGCAGCTCGGCCCCGTCGGCCTGCCACACCGTGACGGGCGGGGCGAACAGGGCGGCCCGGCGGGCCATCACGCTGGCTCCGGCCCCGGACGCGATGACGTCGAGGGTGCGGGCGCTGGTCTCGACCGAAGCGCGCGCGAACGCGCGGTTGGCCGCGGGCAGCTCCAGCACCCAGTCGGCCGGCCAGCCAGGCACGGCGCCGCGATGCGGCGTGTTGACGATGTGCGTCTCGCCCAGATCGTTGTAGTGCGCGTTGAGCAGTTGCGTGGCCAGGGTGGAATACCAGGCGCCGCCGCGTTTCATCAGGTCGCCCGGCGGCTCGCTGCGGTCAGGTTCAGCGTACTGGGCCAGCAGCCCGGCCTCCACCTGCATCACCGTCTCGGCGCGCGAGGGGGGCCACTGCTCCTGCTCGGCCAGCTTCTTGGCGGTGCTGTAGAAGTAGGCCAGGTAGTAGTTGGGCAGCATCTGGAGCGTCTCGATCAGCGCCGGATCCCAGGCCGGGTGGTCGCTCTCGCGCAGCTCAGCCAGCGTGCCCTCGATGACCAGCGGCCAGACATCCTCGCCGTCCACGGTGAAGCCGCGATGCCAGGAGAGATGGTTGAGGCCCAGCGTCTTCAGCTCGGCCCGCTCCGGCGCGATGGTTTCCCCGGTGCGGCGCTGGAGCAGCTCCAGAATGCTCATCTTGGCAGTGATCGGCACGTTGCAGACGCCGATGGCGGTCACGGCCGGCGCGTAGCGGGTCAGCGCCTCGGTCACCAGGCCGGCCGGGTTGGTGAAGTTGACCAGCGGCGCGCCGGTCTCCGACAGCTCGGCCATGTCCGCGGCGATGCCCAGCACCACGGGGATGGTGCGCAGCGCCTTGGCCATGCCGCCCACGCCGGTGGTCTCCTGGCCGATCAGCCCGTGGCGCCGGCCCAGGTATTCGTCGTTGCGCCGCGCCATCATGCCGCCGACGCGCAGTTGGGTGGTGACATAGCTGGCGCCGGCCACCCCCGCGCGGCGGTCGGTGGTCAATTTGATGCTGAACGGATTGCCGCGCGCCGTCACCATGCGCTGGGCGAAGCCGCCCACGATGGCCAGCCGCTGCGGCTCGACATCCACCAGCCAGAGCTCTGTGAGGGGAAATGTTTCTACACGGTCAAGAAAACCCTTGACCAGCTCCGGCGTGTAGCTGGAGCCACCGCCAATGACGGCTACTTTCATGTGTTCCTCAGTTCATCGCATACGCGTGTCACCCTGAGGCCTGGCGAAGGGTCTCGGCCTGGCCAGCGGGGGACACCTGCCCTTGCAGTGCGGTGCAAGGGTGCTTCACCGCAGACGGCTCAGCATGAGAGGTCGGGATGCTTCGGCGGCCCTCAGCATGACAGGCGCTGGCGCTCAGCATGACAGGTCGGGATGCTTCGGCGGCCCTCAGCATGACAGGCTGCTGCACCGCGACCTGGTCGGGGCTGGTGCCGCTGCCCAGGCCGACGAACCAACGGATCGCGACCTTGCCGGCGGCCTCGGCGGCCTTGACCTCTTCGGCGGCCGCGGCGCTGGCGATAGCGGCCTGCTCTTCGGCCGTCAGCGTCGCCTCAGGGGTCGGCTCTTCGGCCGGCGCTTCAGTCGCAGCGGGCTCTTCGGCCGGCGCTTCGGTCGCGGCCGGCGCCTCGGGGGCAGCCGGCGCCTGAGTGGCGGCCGGCGCGGGGGCAGCGCCGCCGCCGCAGGCGGCCAGCAGCATGCTGCCGATCAGCAGCAGCGACAACAGGGAGACCAATCTCTTGCTAACCATGGGGAACTCCTTTCCGAAATCGAACGAACTGAGAAGTGGTAGCTCACAACCGAGCTAAGGCTAACCATGAACTAAGTAGCTGCCCGCCGCGCGCTTTGGCCGGTCTCCGACCGAGCCAGCCCGCTTTGGCCGGTCTCCGACCGGGCCAGCCCGCTTTGGCCGGTCTCCGACCGAGCCAGCCCGCTCTGGCCGGTCTCCGACCGAGCCAGTCCATGAGTTGCTGCTAACAGTAACTCACCTGCGACACCGACCGATCAAACGCTGGAACAACCGCACGATTGTCTGATGACCATCTCCGTCGGCAACAACACGAAGCGCTCCACATCGTCACCCTGGATCATGGCGATCAGCATGCCAGCGGCCTGCTGGCCGGCCATCTCGATGGGCGCGCGCACCGTGGTCAGCTTGGGCGAGGTCAGATGTGCGAAGGGCACGTCGTCGAAGCCGACCACGGCCACGTCTTCCGGCGCCCGCTTGCCCGCCCGATTCAGGGCCAGGATGGCGCCCAACGCGGCCTCATCGTCCCCGGCAAAGATGGCATCGAACTGCAAGCCCTGCGCCAACCACTGCTGGACCGTCGCCTGAGCCGTTTCGTTGTCGAAGTTGCCCAGACCGTGCAGCGTGGGGTCGTCGGCGATGCCGTGCGCGCGCAATGCCTCCCGGTAGCCCGCCTCGCGCCAGGAGGAGTCCTCGTTGCCGGATGGGCCAGCCAGGAACGCGATACGCTGGCAGTTGTGCGCGACGATCAAATGCTCGACTACGCTGGCCGCGCCCGCTTTGTTCTCCAGCGTCACCACGGGGATATCCAGATGGGCCGGCGCGGAGCGGAAGAGCAACACCAGCGGAAAGCCGCGATTGTGAAAGCGCGTCAAGCTGTCGACGCCGAGACGATCGGTGAAGACCAACAGCCCGTCGGTGTTGTGCTCGTCCAGCGGCATCTGGATGCGATCGGTCCCCTGCGACCGGTTGGCGGCGGTGTGGATCAACAGATCGAAACCAGCCTCACGCGCGCGGTGCTCGATACCACGGATCAAGGGAGCATAGAACGCATCGCTGATTTCCGGCAGCAGCAGGCCGATGGTGTCAGTGCGACGACCGGCCAGCGTGCGGGCGGCTGCATGGGGGGCATAGTCCAGGGTGACAATCGCGCTGTTGACCGCCTGCACGGTCTCCTCGGCCACCGGCGCGGTGCCGTTCAGGACGCGGCTGACTGTGGCGATGGAGACGCCAGCCAGTCGGGCGACATCGGAAATGGTAGCGCGTTTGGTGGTGCGTTGCACGATCATGGCTGGGGAAGAAGCGGTGTAGACGGTCAACAGATGGGAATGGGAGCCACTGAAAGCGGTTTCTGAAAGCCTTTTCATACTATCACGGATCGTTGCATTTGTCAATAGGCAAAACAAGAAAAGACCGCCCCATTTTTCGCGGCGCTCACTCCGCGACGCCTGGCTTGTCCGAAGCTCCCACCTGTGTTACTATGTGATCGTTGGCACATTTCACGGCCAATGTCGCGCCGGCCGGCTGGCAGCCCTGCGGCAATCGACGATTTTCCAGCTCCCAGGATCTCGACCGCATGACCAAAACCCTGTTCGAATACGCCGCGCTGAGCCGGCTGCTCAGCGTCTGCGCCGCATGGCTGTTCCGCGTCGCCGGCTGGCGCATCGAGGGCGTACTGCCCAAAGCGCCCAAGTTCATTGTGGCCGCGGCGCCCCACACCACGAATTGGGATTTCCTGGTCATGCTCGGCGTGGTGCTGATCGTTCGCCTGCCCGTTCACTGGCTGGGCAAGCACACCATCTTTCGCCCCCCCTTTGGCTCGATTTTTGCCCGCCTGGGCGGCATTCCCATCGATCGCGGCAAGAGCTCCAACGTCGTGGAGCAACTGGTGCAGGTTTTCGCCGCCCGCGAACGCTTCGTGTTGACGATTTCGCCGGAGGGATCGCGCCGGCAGGTGGGGCGCTGGAAAAGCGGCTTCTACCACATCGCCAAGGGCGCGGCCGTTCCCCTGCTCCTGGTGTCGGTGCATTACCCTCGCCGGACCGTCACCATCGGCGAGCCTTTCTATGCCAGCGACGATGCCGCAGCCGACGCGCGACACATCACCGCGTTCTTCGCGACCGCCCGCGGCAAGTTTTCCCAGGCGCTGGGCGCGATCGAGCTGAGTAACACATAACCCGTAATGCGTAACACGTAACTCGTAATGCGTAACACGTAACCCGGAAGGGAGCGAGACGCGTCCGAGATTCCGTGTTACGTGTTACGTGTTCCGGGTTCCGGGTTACGAGTTACGCATTACGAGTTACGCTGCACCAAACACCCCGCCACCCACACCCAAATCGCCCACTTCCGGGTTCCGGGTTACGCATTACGAGTTACGCTGCACCAAACACCCCGCCACCCACACCCAAATCGTCCACTTCCGGGTTCC
>JAJTXO010000412.1 GCA_021463315.1 Caldilineales bacterium
AGCCCCCAGCCCCTTCAACCAACCCCACCATCCGCTCCACCCGCACATCCCACGTGTTCGCCGCCGCCACTGCCAGCCGGTCGGCCACCGCCTGTGCAGCATCCCCCTCGGCCAGCGCGGCCTCCACAGCCGCGACAAAGCTTTCCACATCGCCGGCCAGCCGCACCAGCGGCTCGAATTGGCGCAGCTCTGGCAGCGGCGTCGCCACCACCGGCTTGCCGGCCGCCAGATACTCGTACACCTTGAGCGGGTTCACGTGCCGGGTCTGCTCGTTCAGCTTGTAGGGGATCAGCCCCACGTCGCAGCCGGCCATCACGGCTGGCACCTGCTGCGGCGTGACCGCACCCGCGAAATGGACATTGGGCAGCGCCTGCAGCCGCGCCAGCTCGCCCGCGTCCAGGCCATAGCCCAGCGGACCGACCAGCTCGATGCGCCAATCGGGCCGCCGCGTCGCCACCTCGGCCAGCAAGGCCAGGTCGCCCTTGGCGTTGATGCCGCCGACGACGGCCAGGATGGGGGAGGGGTAGATTGGTAGATTGGTAGATTGGGTTGGTCGAGTAGCCGTGGGTTGAGTAGCCGTCTGCGGCGTATCGAAACCGGTGGCACTGGCTATCGCGCGCTGAAATGCCTCGAAATCCACCGCGTTGGGCATGTAGTGCGTGTTGGGATTCAAAGGCAGCCGCGCGTCCACCAGGCTCTGCGCGGTGCAGAAGACCAGATCGGCGCGCGCGGTCAGTTGCCGGTCCAGGTCGCGTTGACGCTGCGCTTGTTCAGGAGTCAGGCCAGGATAGGCGCTGTATTCGTCGACGACATGGTAGATGACCAGGCGAGGGTGGAGCTGGTCGATCCAGTGCTGTTGGCCGGGGCGGAAGAGCCACAGAATAGGGGGAGAATGGTTAATGGTGAATTGGTGAATTGGTGAATGGTTAATGGGGAGCGGAAGGCGGCGCAGGGCGGACTGGAGGCGGCGACGGCGCAGGGCCGCGGTGAGGGAGCCGAGGAGAGGCGCGCCGGTGACGGGGGCCAGAGGCGACCAGTGGAAGGTGTAGAGGCCGTCGGCGATGTGGGTCAGCGCCGGCTGGGTTGCGCCGGCCAGGCCAGGCCACGTGCGCAAATACGGCTCTTCACCCACGTAGAGCACCGTCGTCACCCGCGCCAAGCGCCGCGCGATCTGCGGCTTGTCCTGCCAGATCGCGTCCGGCGAGTCGGGAGTGAGGAAGAGGATAGGAGGGAGAGGCATCGGGCCATTCTAGCACTCCAGGACTGGTTTCAACAAACGGTGCGGGACCTGGCCGCAACAGCTCGAAAAGGCCGCGGACCAGACTTCAATATAGATGTCCGGTCCGCCCTTGAGCTATGTTGATACGGCGTCGGTCTCGAACACGGATTGTGTGTGAAGTCGCCCTGCATCGGAAGCTCCTTTTTGCTCCTCAAACACATCAGAGTCCGCCCGTCGAGACCAAGACTCCGATAAAGATCCCCAGGCCGAATATGGTCAGAAGTCCGATCAGTGCAAGAAATCTGATCAATCCGAACATGGGACCTCCGCCGGGACCAAGATATGGGTTGTTCATGATGGGTTCTCCTGGTAGTACCTTCGATACATTTGGAAGGGTCATCGCCTGTGGCGGTCAGTTGGCGTGCGTCCACAGGCTCACCGAAGATGCGGGATTCAACCTGAGGCTGGATCCCGCATCACAACGGTTTGGCGGGGCGTGCTCGAAGCCGATAACTGACGATGGTTTGTCTCATGGAGCAGCCTGCTCCTTAGGACCTGATAGAGGCACGCACACGGTTGATGGGGCTAGAAGGCTTTGGATATCTGGTCGATAGGCGTCCTTTCGCTTGATGAGGGACCGACAGTCGGTTGTGCCGGTCTTCATAGTTGCCAGGTTGCGATGTATGTCAATGGCGCCTCCTTTCTGCTTTTCGACCGATGTTTTGGTTGACTGCGCTTGACAACTCATCTTGATCCTAGCATACCACAAATCCGGTCTAGATTCCACGCGCCTGTGTCGCCAAATCCTCTTGGCAGACCTTCACGAGACTCACCAACGCTTTGTCGCTATCTCACACGATTCTCGCGCAAAACAAAACGGGAAGGGCTGATAATGCCCTTCCCGTTGAGGCTGAACGGTCGTATCGGTATCTCGGATCACTGCAAAGGCGTCTGTGCCCACTTGAGCAGTCTCAAGCCCTCCAATCGGAGTAGCTCTGGGAACAGGGCTTGGTAGACATTGCAGTAGGGTGACTTGACATCGCTGCGCCCGGTCACGCGGTACGTTAACAGTGGGCAGCCGCCTGCACACCAGTAACGCCACTGGCACTCGCGACAACCCTCTTTCTCTTCCACGGAGACATTCTGGAAGCCAGCCGGCTGCAAGCGGATGACCTCCAACGGGTCGGCTGCCATGATGTCGGTCACGGTGCGTTCGATCTCCATTTGGCAGCGTGCAATGCCTCCGTCGTGATCCACCACCAGGTAGTTGTGACCCGCGCCGCAAGGCCGGTCGTGAGGCCCGGCGAAGCTGGAGCGATCAACCAGCGCCGCGATCAGACTCTGGCGCGGTAGATGCTTTTCGATGACGCGAAATGCGGACCTCACCCCGGCGATCAGTCGAGCATCCTCAGCCGCTAGTTCCTCGTGGCTGGCGCTGTAGTCGTTCTCTCGATAGAAGTTGAGATTGAAAAGCAGCTCTCGTTCCAGGGCAAAGGCAACGACGGCTGCAATGCCTTCGGCGTTGTGCCTGGTGACGGTGATCGAGAGATGCGGCTTTACTCCCTGGGCGATGGCCCGATCGATGCCACGCGTCACCAGTCGCGCGCTGCCGTGGCCATTGCGAAACACGCGCTGCGCATCGTGCCCGGCATCGAGGCCATCCAGCGAGATCATCAAGCGCATGCCGGCGCCGCGGATGAAATCGAGCATGGCAGTGCTCATCCCCACGCCGTTGCTAAGGATGACTTCGTGCAAATTGAGCCCGTGGGCCGCTGTTTGATCCTTGGCATAATCGTGCAATAGACGGATGAGCCGGAAGTTGAGCGTCGCTTCGCCGCCAGCATACTTCAACTTGATCGCCTTGAAGCCGTTCTGCGTGGCCGAGCGGACGATGGCGTCGACGGCTGCCAAACCAGTGGTCTCATCCATGGTCTCGTCAGTCTTGTTGACGTAGCAATATGTGCAGCGCAGGTTGCAGGCATTGGTAACGTGAAGCCAAGCGGTGAGGGTCTTGGATTGAGCCAGTGCCGGCAAAGGTAAAACATCTACCGATTGGAGGAAGCCAAGGCCCGCCAGTTGTCGTGACGCAGCGCTGGCCAGCGGCTGGGGGAGCCGATAGGCGGTCAGTACGTCAAGCGCCGGCCTATTGAGAACTGCCAGGCCCACGGGACCCAACGGATTGAACACGGCCACCTGGTTGTCGGCGACATGGAAATGACGTTGCTCGCGGCCTGTCCGCCACAGCTCGGAAGCCGCAAAGGACGCAAGAGACGCCGTTCCCGACGCAGTTGCTGCACACGCGCAGTCGTCCACGCAGGCATCTCCAGCCGCCGCCCATACAGTCGCTGGATTCGCGGCGCTATCAGCACAGGCGCAATCTTGTTCCGCCTGGGTGATGTGCGGATCCCACAGGATGAGAGGAAGACCGGAAGATAAACCGCTCATAGCCATACTCTTTCTGTACCGAGTTCGCCAGGAATCGTCGTCGGATGCACGATTGACGGCATGGCCGAAGCCCCAAGACCGGGCCACTGTCGTTGTGGCTGGGAACATGCCATGCCAGCCCAGACCTCGTCGCTTCCAGGCGTGAACTCGAAGCCACAGCGGACGAAGACGCGCAGCGCTCGACGATTATCCCGACGCGTTTTCAGAGTTACGCGTTGAAGACCGGCCGACCAGGCCCACGAGAGCGTCCGCTGCATCAGGTCACAGCCGATGCCTCGATTGCGATACGGCACCAGCAGCCCGATACCGAGATCGGCCTCTGCTCGCTGCACACTGGTCTCAAGGAATAGCCGGCACCAGCCAACCACAGTAGGACCGTCTGCAGCCAGCAACAACAGATGGTCGTCGCGCCGCGCTGGCTGCAGAGCACGCTCCCAAGCAGGCGTTGGCTCGAACCGCGCCGTACTCATCCAGCGACCCTCGCCACACACTTCGTCGATAACCCGAATCAAGTCGCCTCGATCTGAGAAGCCGTAAGGTCGCAGAACTAGCGTCATCATAGATCCTGCTCGTCGCCATTGCGGAGGCCAAAAGACTTCTCCAAGAAGACCTGCAGATGAGTGGGACTGGCCAACTTGAAATCCATCGCGGTCTGGCCGGCTGCTTCATAGACGGCCTGCAATTCCTTGGAATTGAGCTTCTTCAGATTGCGATAAATAGCATCCAGCCCTGCGCGGAGATCGCGAAAATCGCTGGCAAAGAGCCTATCATAGGCCAATGAGATTGTGTAGTGTCGCGCTGCCTCTCGCAAGGAATCGTTGGAAGCATCGA
>JAJTXO010000413.1 GCA_021463315.1 Caldilineales bacterium
CGACGAGATGAACGCCCTGCAGGCCAGGATCGAACAGCTCCCTGCGGCTGGGGCGCTGTGCCCCGTGTGCAGCCAGCCGCTGGGCGACCAGGAGCACGCGCGGGTCCTGGAGGGCTATCGGCAGCAGGGCAAGCAGCATGGCGATCAGCACCGCGCCAACCAGACGCTGATCGCCGCCCGGCGCGAGCAGATTCAGGCGGGCGAGGCTGAGCTGGCTAGCCTCGAGCGCACGCTGCAGCAGCAGATGGGCTGGCAGCGCCGCGAGGCGCAGGCCGAGCAGCGCCTGGCCCAGGCCAACCAGGCGCACGCCGATCTGGCGCAGATTCAGCAGCGGCTGGAAGAGACCGGCCGCCATCTCGCCAAGGCAGACTACGCGGGCGCGGCGCAACAGGCGCTGGCCGAGGTGGCTCATCAGTTGCAGGCGCTGAGCTACGACGCAGCCGCGCACGAGCAGACGCGCGCGGCCGCGGCCGGCCTGGAGCGCTTCGCCGAGCGTCGCAGCCAGCTCCAACTGGCAGCCGGCCGGGCCGACGATCTGCGCGCGCGCATTCAGCAGGCCGAGGCGACGCGCGGCCGGCTGAGCGAAGGCCTGGCCGCGGACACCCTGCGCCGCGACGAGCTGGCGGCGGCCGCGGCGCGGCTGCCGCAGATCGAACGCGAGCTGAGCCAGCAGACGGCCCAGGTCGCGCCGCTGGAGCGCAGCGCCAATGACGCACGCCAGCGCGTCGGCATGGCGCGCCAGAAGCTGGACACCTGCCGCGCCCAAAAGGAGCGCCGCCAACAACTGATCCAGGAACAGCAGGCGGTGCTGGATCAGCAGGCCCTCTTCGAGGAGCTGCAAGCCGCCTTTGGCAAAAAGGGCCTGCAGGCCATGATCATCGAGAACGCCATCCCGGAGATCGAGGCCGAAGCCAATCAACTGCTGAACCGCATGACCGACGGGCGCATGTCGGTGCGCATGGAGACGCAGCGGGAGACCAAGAGCACCCAGGAGCTGCGCGAGACGCTGGAGATCATCCTCAGCGACGAGCTGGGCAGCCGCGACTACAGCCTGTTCTCCGGCGGCGAGGCCTTCCGCGCCAACCTGGCCATCCGCATCGCGCTGAGCAAGCTGTTGGCCCGCCGCGCGGGCGCGGCCCTGCAAACGCTGATCGTCGACGAGGGCTTCGGCACCCAGGACGCCCAAGGCCGCGAGCGGCTGGTGCAGGCCATCACCTCCATCCAGCACGACTTCGAGCGCATCCTGGTGATCACCCACATCGACGAGCTGAAGGACCTTTTCCCGGCCCGCATCGAGGTGGAAAAGACGGTCAATGGCTCGCAGATCAGCGTGAGTTGAGGGGGGATGGGTGGATTGGTAGACAAGTAGACAGGTAGACAAGTAGGCAAGTAGATTGGTAGGTTGGTAGATTGGTGGATTGGTAGACAAGTAGACAGGTAGACAAGTAGATTGGTAGGTTGGTAGGTTGGTAGGTTGGTAGATTGGTAGGTTGGTGGATTGGTAGGTTGGTAGATTGGTGGATTGGTGGATTGGTAGGTTGGTAGATTCAGTAGTTCACGATTCTCATGCAAAGCCGCCAAAAATGCCAACAATTTCTGCCCTTTGCGGTCTTTGCGCCTTTGCGTGAGACAACGATCGTGAAGTACTGAGATTGGTAGATTGGTGGTTGGTTCTCAGCCGCGGGTGCGTGGCCGCTGGTTGAGTACCCGTGGGTTGAGTAGCCGTCTGCGGCGTATCGAAACCCGTCTGCGCCGCATCGAAACCGCTGGTCATGCACTTGATGACAGATCGATTGACGAACAGGACCACGATGACTCTATGACTTCGCGAGCGTATCATCTGCGCGAGCTGGCTATTGCGCAGACCTCCGACGATCCCCGGCATGTGATGCCGGCGATCCTGCCGCGCCATCGGCGCATTCTGGATATCGGCTGCGGCGCGGGCCAAACTTTGATCGCCAGCAACCTGCCGCCAGACGTGCGCGCCACCGGGCTGGATGTGGACTTCGAGGCGCTGCGGCTGGGCCGCGAGCTCACCGAGCGGGTCGGCTTCGTGGCGGGACCTGCCGAGCATCTGCCCTTCCCCGCGGCCAGCTTCGACCTGGTGTTGTCCCGGGTGACGCTGCCGCTGACCTGCCTGCCCGCGGCGGTGGCTGAGATCGGCCGGGTGACCGCGCCGGGCGGCGACCTCTGGCTGGTGCTGCACTCGCTGGACAAGACGCTGCGCGATCTGCGGGCCAGCCTGCTCAGCGGCCACTGGAAACGCGCGGCCTATCGCTCCTACGTGCTGGCCAACGGCGCGCTGTTCCACGTCGCCGGCCGGCTGCTGCCCTCTCCCCTGGACGGCCACTACGAGTCCTTTCAGACCGACGTCTCCATCAGTCGGGAGCTGCGCCGCGCCGGCTTCGCCGACATCGCCATCTCCGCGGGCCGCCACTATGTGGTCACCGCCCAGCGACGCTAACTGCGACCAAGAGACTTCGGAAGTCGCCGCAGCAAGGTTGAACCTGGCCATCCACGCGTGTTGCGGCGACTTCCGAAGTCTTGAGCTGGCATTGAACAAAGGCCTGACATGAGCTGGTCGAAACGCATACAAGACTCCTGGCGGCGGCATGGCCGCTATCTGGCCGCATTGCTGGCCGTGACCGCGCTGATGCTCTTTCTGTGGGGGCAGGTGAACTGGCACATCCCGCCGGCCGATCGCTGGGACGGCTGGCACTATCGCACCATGGCCGAGGCCGCGCCGGGCCTGTCCGACGTGGCGGCCGCGCCCTTCCGCTACCGCGTGCTGGGCACCTACACCATCGGCCTGCTGTTCGGCGCCAACTACATCGCCGGTTTCATGGTCGTCAACTACGCCGCGCTGGCCGCGGTGGTCGTTCTGCTCTACTTCTTCCTGGGCTATGTGGGCATCTCCCGGCCAGTGGCAGCCTTCAGCGCGGCGCTGTTCACCATGAACACCCACCTGTTTGGCCTGACCGCCTGGCTGACCTTCCACACCAACGACTCCCTGGCCATGCTTTTTGTGCTGCTGGCCATCTGGGCGCTGATGGCGCGCCGCTGGGGCCTGTTCAGTCTGGCGCTGCTGCTGGGCGCGCTCAGCCGCGAGACCTGGGTGCTGATGGCGCCCACCGCGCTGGTTTTCCTGTGGGAGCGCAAGCTGTTGCGCAGCGATTTGGCCAAGCTGCTGCTGGCTGTGCTGCCGGCCCTGCTGGCGACTGTTCTGCTGCGCACGCTGCTGCGCGCCGAGGTGGTCGGCAGCCTGGAGCCGCTGCAGGCCTTCCTGCGCTTTGCCCCCAAGATCGTGGACCCGGAGTTCTGGGCGCGCCAATTTGCCAACTCGCTCAAGCCGCTCAGCTTTTTGCCGCTGATCTTCCTGGGCGTCACCCTGCGCTGGGCGCGCGGCAACCTCTTCATGGTAGCGCTGATCCTGCTGACCTTTGCCAGCAGCCTGCTGGGATCGGCCAACGAGCGGCTGATGGCGCCGGCCTTCGTCCCCTTCTACTGGCTGTTGGCGCGGATCATCCAGGAGCGCATCTGGCCGCACCGAGCGATGTTGGCCATCATCGCCGCGGCCACCTTCCTCTCCACGCTGCACTACTGGTATGCCCGCTTCCCCTTGCCCAGCCGCGAGCTGACCATCGCCATCGGCGGCGTGGCCTGGGCGGTGGTGACCGTGGCCGCGCTCCTCTTCGGCCTGCGCACGCGGCGGCGCGCCGAAATTTAAGTTTACCCCTCTTGACTCTCACGTTGCGTCATGGTGTATACTGGGCGGCATGACGATGAAACGCAGCGACTCCATCACCGTGCGCCGGCTGGCCAAGCTGGCCGGCGTCACGGTGCGCACCCTGCACCACTACGATCAGATCGGACTCCTGCGGCCGAGCGCTCGAACCGCGGCGGGCTATCGGCTGTACGCAGAGGCGGATCTGCTGCGCCTGCAACAGATCCTGCTCTTCAAGGAGATGGATGTCCCGCTGGAGCAGATCCGGCAGATCCTGGACGATCCTCAGTTCGACCTGGTACAGGCGCTGCGCGGCCACCGGCTGACCCTGCAAGCGCGAGCTGCACGGCTGGAGACGCTGCTGCACACCATCGACAAGACGATTGCTACACTGACTCCTTCGGAGGATAGACCTATGTTGACTGTCGAAGAGCTTTACGAGGGCTTCAGCCCAGAGGACGCCGAACGCTACCGCCGCGAGGCGCGCGCGAATTGGGGCGAAGAGATGGTCGAGGCATCGGAGCAGCGCGCGCGCCAGATGTCCAAGGCGGAATGGCAAGCCGTCGGGCAGCAGGGCGAGGCAGCGGCGCAACGGATGGCCGGCCTGATGGGCCACAGCCCCGATGATCCGGCCGTGCAGGCCGCCATTGCCCAGCATCACGCCTGGATCGAACACTTCTACCCCGCCCCGGCCGAGCTCTACCGCGGGCTGGGCCAGATGTACGTCGAGCACCCGGAGTTCCGCGCCCACTACGACAAGTA
>JAJTXO010000414.1 GCA_021463315.1 Caldilineales bacterium
GCCGTCCGGCGTCGGCCAGGGCGTGGGCGTGGGCGTTGGGAGGGGCGTGGATGACGGCGTGGGCGTTGATGTTTGGGTGGGCGTGGCCGTGGGCGTCGGGCTGTCCGTTGCCGTGGATGTAGCGACAGGAGAAGCTGTGGGCGTGGCTGTAACGCCGGCCGGCTGGGCAGCGACCTGCGTTGCAGCGCCGCCGGTAGTCGGCGGAACGACCTTGGGCGCGGCGCCGCAGCCGGCCAGAACTGCGGCCGCTAACGCGACCGCGATCAACAGCCCAGCCACGCGCGAAGATTGCAAGTTTTCCGGAACTGTAGTAGTGAAGATTCGCATCACACGTTGGGCGCAGTATAGCACCGGATCAGCCGCATCACAAGCGGGGTCACAGCGGCCGCACCAGCAGCGGCACGCGGCGGCCGATGCGGCGAAAGCCGATCTGCTCGTACAGCCGCAACGAGGCCATGTTGCTCTCTTGGGTGTTGATGGTCACCCGCTGCGCGCCGCTGGCCTGACAATAGCTCAGCGCCTGGTTGAGCAGCGCGCGGCCGATGCCCTGGCGCTGCGCGTGGGGATGGACGGCCAGGCGAATGATCAGGCCGGTGTCTACCAGCACGTCCGCGCAGGCATAGCCCAGCAGCGGCCGCGGGCCTGTCTGTCCAGCCGCTTCCGCCACCACGAAATGGCCGCTGGTCACCATCAGCTCGATCAGCTCGCCGCTGGCCAGTTGAAAGGGCGGCTCGAAGATGGCCGCGTCCAGCGCCACCAGCGCGGCCAGGTCGCCTGGCTGCACCGGACGAAAAGCCGCGGCCGCGATGGGCGGTTCGGCCAGCGGCCGCGGGTGGCGCTCCAGGCTGATGATCCATTCGTGGCGCAGAAAGCCGGTCTTGAGCAGCAGCGGCGCCAGCCAAAGCGCCGTGCCATAGACCGCCAGATGGGCGACCCCCTCCTGGCGCAGCCGGCTGGCCGCGGTCTCCAGCAGCGCGGCCAGGGCAGCCTCGGCTGGCCAGCCGTTCTGGATAGCCAGCCCGCGCACGTAGGCCCAGCCGGCCCGGTTGACGGAGGTGCAGAGAAACGCGCCCAGCTCTTCGCCCTGCAACGCCACCGTGCAGGCGCCGCTGGCCAGCAACTGGGGCAGATCTTCTACGCCGAACGCGACAAAGCTGCGCCTGGCTTGGTCCAGCAGACGCCGGATCGGTTGTTGCTCATGGATGGAAGCCCGATAGACTTGCAAAGGGTTTGACATGGCTGGCGGAAGATGATACAACATCTGCGAGCACGCATCAAATCTCAGCCCACGAGCTGCGCCAGTTCTGCGGCGACTGTGGATGAAAACGGACGGGCTCGGTCGGAGACCGGCCCGAGCTATTTTCGCTATGACGGTAGATGGCGTGCGCAGCTTTGTCCAGGAGCCGGCAGCCAGCGCCATGACAGCCATCCGCGCCCACGTTCTGATCAGCGGTCACGTGCAGGGAGTTTTTTACCGCGCTTCCACGCAGCGCCAGGCCAACAGTCTAGCCCTGCGCGGCTGGGTGTGCAACCTGCCCGATGGCCGCGTGGAGGCGGTGTTCGAGGGTGAGCAGGCGATTGTAGATCGCATGGTGGCCTGGTGCCGGATCGGCCCGCCCAACGCCTACGTGACGGATGTGGCCGTGCGATTCGAGCCATGCACCGGTGAGTTCATCGGTTTTGGCGTGCGGTATTGATTATTCTGCGGAGTCTGAACCGTTGCCAGACAGGACGTGAGGCCCATGTCGAATCACGCTACGCGGCCAGCGGCGCCCAGAGACAGCTCATTTTCAGAGCAGCGCGCGTGGATGGTGCGTCATCAGTTGGAGGCCTGGGGCATCGCCGATCCGCGCGTGCTGGACGCCATGCGCCGTGTGCCGCGCGAGCGCTTCGTGCCTGAAGCGGAGCGAGATGCGAGCTACGACGACGGTCCGCTGCCCATCGGCGACGGCCAGACCATCTCCCAGCCCTACGTCGTCGCCCACATGACCGAGACGCTGCGGCTGCGCGGGGACGAGCGGGTGCTGGAGATCGGCACCGGCTCCGGCTATCAGACGGCTGTGCTCAGCCTGTTGGCGGCCGAGGTCTACACCGTCGAGCGTCTGGCCCTCCTGTCGCAGCAGGCGCAGCAGATTCTGGCGCGCTGGGGGGCTGGCAACGTGCATTTTCTGATCGGCGATGGCAGCCTGGGCTGGCCAGAACACAGCCCCTACGATGCCATCATCGTGACCTGCGCCGCGCCGGCCATGCCGCAGCCGTTGGTGCAGCAGTTGGCCGACGGCGGTCGTATGATCGCGCCGATCGGGCCGCGCGGCTATCAGGATCTGGTGCTGGTGCGCCGCGTCGAGGAGCAGGTGACCCAGGATCGTCTGTCGCCGGTGGCCTTTGTGCCATTGATCGGGGAGCACGGCTGGTAAACCCGTCACCCCGTCCAGACCATGACGATGACTTGCTTGCGGTAGAGCAGCCACGCGCCGGCCGCGCCGATGGTTGCCTTGAGCCGCAAGCCCAGCGGGGCCTGGCGCAAAGGGATGCGCTGAAAGCCATGCGCTTCATACAGGCTTTGGCGATCCTCGATGCATTCCAGGTGGACGGGGGGCTGCTCGCCGGCCAGGCAGGCCCGGATCAGGGCGCCGCCGATGCTCTGGCCGCGCAGCTCTGGCCGCACGTAGAGGCTGCCCAGCTCGCGCAGGCCCCCATAGCGGCGCACCTGGCAGATGCCGGCCATGGCGCCGGTCTCGTCCTCGGCGATCTTGAAATGATGCCAATCCAGCCCGGTGCGATCCAGCCCCGCGGCCTTGATGGTCTGCTGGATCATGCGGCTGTCGGCGGCGGTGCCGGCGCGAATACGCAGCCCTGGGGTCTCAGTCATTCGATCCGCCACGCGTGCAGCTTCAGATCCGCGTCGTATTCGAACTTCATGCTGATGGGCCCAGGCGAGCCGTCGAACACCAACGGAAAGAAGAGCGCGTCGGCCTGGGGAATGGGCAGATCGGCCACCCGGTCGAGGGCGACCCAGGCCAGGTCCCCCTCCCGCAGATCGGGCGTCACCACGCCCTCGAAGTCCCGCACCAGATAGACGAACATCAGCCATTGCCAATTGGGCAGCGGTGAGGTCTCGGTGATGATCAGACGCAGCTCCGGCCGGCCCGTGGCGCGCAGGCCGGTCTCCTCGGCCAGCTCCCGCACCGCTCCCTCGACCGGCGATTCGTCCAGCTCCACTTTGCCCCCGGGCGCGGTCCATTGGCCCAGGTTGGGCTCTTTGCGGCGATGCATCATCAGCACCTGGCCATCGCGCTGGGCATATACCAGAGTCGATACTTTGCGCGTCACGAAGCTCTCCTTGTTGCCAGGCCAGCCATCCACCGGCCGGGCGCACAGATGTCCATGAAAACGGGCTGGCCCGGTCTCGTCGCTGCCAGCGCTGTGCCGATTATATCCCACTTGTCTTACAGACGAAATGATGATACAGTGTAGGCGCTGGGTCGATCCGGCGCGGCCTGCCGAGCAGCGACAGGCCGTCGCCCCCCTCTGGCCGCAGCGTTGGCCTTCAGGCCAGCCCGCGGCATTGTTCTGCCAGGAGGAACGCTATGAACCCCATCGTGTGGGCGGTCGTTGGTTTTGTGGCCGGTCTGGCTGTCATGTGGCTGGCGCTGCGCTTTCTTGCCATCCAACCCCAGAAAACGCAGACGCAGAATCTGCTCAATCAGGTGACCAATCTGGAGCGCGAACGCCAAAAGGCGCGTGAAGAAACAGGCAAGGCTGAGACGCGCCTGGAGTATCGCGAGCGAGAGGCCGCCGAGCTGAAGGAGCGGGTGGCCAAGCAGGAAAGTCAACTGCGCGAGCGCGAGCAGGCCCGGTCCGCGGCTGAGGCTCAGGTGAAAAGCATGGAGAGCGCGCGCGGCGATCTGGAGCAGGCGCTGAGCCGCCTGGAGCGCCAGGTCAAGGAGCGCGACGCCCAACTGGCCCAGCTTCAGCTTTCGGCGGAGCAGGCGGAGTCGGCCCGCCAGGGGCAGCAGCGATCGATGCAGGAGCTGCGCGACCAACTGGCCCGCCGCGATCAGCAGATTGGCGAGCTGAATCACCAGCTTGATGCGCTCCAGAAGGAGCAGGCAGAGAGTCAGGAGATCATTGCCAGCCTGCGCACCAATCTGAAGGCCGAGGGCAGCGACGCGCTGGGGCTGCGCCAGGCGATCAATCGCCAGCAGGCCGAGATCAATGGCCTGCGCGGCAAGCTCAGCGATGCCACCAGCCAACTGGCCAACCGCAACGAGCGTCTGGCGCAGTTGCAGCAGAGCCTGACCGATCGCAAGCAGACCATCGTCGATCTGCGCCGCAAGCTGGAGCAGGCCGCGCCGCGCAGCGACCACGCGCCAGCCCCACCAGACCCAGTCCCAGCGCAGACCGTGGACCATGGCGAAGCAGTCGCGCTCGACAGCGCCGTGCTAGACGACAGCGCGGCGCCGGCCGCGTCCGACAGCGC
>JAJTXO010000415.1 GCA_021463315.1 Caldilineales bacterium
AGTAACGAGTAACGAGTAACACGTAACCCGGAAGTCGGCTTGCGGGGAGCTTTTCTAAGTAACGAGTAACGAGTAACACGTAACACGTAACCCGGAAGTCGGCTTGCGGGGAGCTTTTCTAAGTAACGAGTAACGAGTAACACGTAACCCGGAAGTCGGCTTGCGGGAAGCTCCTCCGGGTTACGCATTACGCCTTACGAGTTACGAACCCGCAACCACAGCCAAAGAGCTCCATTCCGGGTTACGCATTACGCCTTACGGGTTACGAACCCGCAACCACAGCCAAAGAGCTCCATTCCGGGTTACGCATTACGCATTACGGGTTACGAACCCGCAACCACAGCCACAGAGCTCCATTCCGGGTTACGCATTACGCCTTACGGGTTACGAACCCGCAACCACAGCCACAGAGCTCCATTCCGGGTTACGCATTACGCATTACGGGTTACGGCTAAAGCCCCTTGTCCAACATCATCTTGCACAGGTCGGCCACGCGCACCGAGTAGGCCCACTCGTTGTCGTACCAGGTCATCACCTTGGCCATGTTGCCGCCGATCACCTGGCAGAACTGCAGGTCAACCACGCTGCTGCGCTCGTCGGCCTTGATGTCCATGCTGACGATGGGCTCGTAGGTGGCGCCCAGGATGCCCTTCATGGGGCCTTCGGCCGCAGCCAGGAAGGCCGCGCGCAGCTCCTCGGTGGTCGCCGGCTTCTCCAGCTCGCAGACGAAGTCGACGATGGAGACGGTGGGCGTGGGCACGCGCAGCGACATGCCGTCGAACTTGCCCTTCAGCGAGGGGATCACCAGGCTGACGGCCTTGGCCGCGCCGGTGGTGGTGGGGATGATGTTCAGCGCAGCGGCGCGGGCCCGGCGCAGATCCTTGTGCGGCAGGTCCAGGATGCGCTGATCGTTGGTGTAGGAATGCACCGTGGTCATCATCGCCTTGACAATGCCCCAGTTGTCGTTGACCACCTTGGCCGCGGGCGCCAGACAGTTGGTGGTGCAGGACGCGTTGGAGACGATGAAGTGCTTGGCCGGGTCATAGTCGCCGTCGTTGACGCCCATGACGATGGTCAGGTCCTCACCCTTGGCCGGCGCGGAGATGATCACCCGCTTGGCGCCGGCGTCCATATGAGCCTTGGCCTTGCTGGCGTCGGTGAAGACACCGGTGGACTCGACGACGATGTCTACACCCAGCTCGCCCCACGGAATCTTGGCAGGATCTTTTTCAGCGAACACCCTGACCGTCTCGCCGTTGACGACCAGATTGCCGTCGGCCACTTCGACTGTGCCGGGGAAGCGGCCGTAGTTGCTGTCGTATTTCAGCAAATGGGCGTTGGTCTGAGCGTCGAAGAGGTCGTTGATGGCGACGACTTCCAGCACGCCGTCGTACTTTTCCTCGATCGCCTTGAACACCTGACGGCCGATGCGGCCAAATCCGTTGATACCAATCTTGACAGCCATTGTCTAGCCTCCTTGGAGTTGCATCTCTTGAAACATCGATCAGGCCAAGCGCGGCAAAGCGCTCGCCTTGTGATTGTACTCACAGTTATACACTATACCAGGCCCTGCAACAAAAAACCATGATGCAGCGCATGTTACGAAGCTGGTTCCTGATAAATGGACATGATCGCCTGCGCCAGCTTGGCCGAATCGTGCCGCCAGGGTCGCTCTTGATCCACCACGTCCGCGCTGAGCAGCACGTAGTCCTCCGGCTGCTGCGCGGGCAGGGCCACCGGCTCCAGATAAGCCATCTCGCCCTGGCTGGGCAGGATGTGATCGTTGACCAGCACCGTGGTGAACAGATCGCCCACATGCTGGCGCAGCGCGCGCACGTGGGCATCCACATCGAACTGGGTGGTCTCGCCCGGCTGGGTCGCCACGTTGCAGATGTAGAGCTTGCGCGCGCGGGACGAGCGGATGGCCGCGGCGATGCCTGGCACCAGCAGGTTGGGCAGCACGCTGGTGAACAGGCTGCCCGGGCCGGCGATAATCAAATCGGCCTGCAAGAGCGCCTTGACTGCCTCGGGGTAGGCTGGCACGGTATCCGGCTCCAGAAAGACCCGCACGATCTCATGCCGCGCCGCGGGAATGGCCGACTCGCCGACCACCCGCTGCCAGCCGTGGCCATTCTGCGCATTCTCCACCCGCAGATCGGCCGCCAGCGTCACCTGCTTCAGCGTGGATGGAATCACCCGGCCGCGCACCGCCAGCACCCGGCTGGACTCGACCACTCCCCGCTCGAAGCTGCCGGCGATGTCGCTCATAGCCGCGATAAAGAGATTGCCGAAGCTGTGCCCGCCCAGGCCGTACTGGTCGCCGAAACGATACTGAAAGAGTTGGCCGGTCACTCCCTCCTCCTCGGAGAGCGCCACCAGACACTGCCGGATATCGCCCGGCGGCAACATGCCGGTGGCCTGGCGCAGCTTGCCAGAGCTGCCGCCATCGTCGGCCACCGACACAATCGCGGTGATGTTGTCGGAATAGTGCTTGAGGCCGCGCAGCAGAGTGGACAGACCGGTGCCGCCCCCCAAGGCCACGATCTTCGGTCCGCGGCGGCGGCGGTGGTGCTGATAGATCCGTTCGGCCACATCGCCCTGGCTGGCGGAGATGAAGGGCTTGAGCAGCGAACGGTTGATCTGCAGCAGCGCCAGCACCACAACGCCCATCCCCAGCAGGCCCAGCAGAATCGCGCGCGCCGGCCGGCTCAGAAACTGCAGGGTCAGGTAATAGAACACCGGGGGCAGGGTCAGTTCGACATACAGTTGGCGCAGCAAATAGGTCAGTCCCAGACTGATCAGCACAATGCCAGCCAGCAACAGAGCCAGCCAGCGCTTGACATGCATACCTGGCCGCAGCCAGACCCAGGGTGAGTTGCGCCCGTCCATGGCCGCATTATAGTCGCACCCAGACCAATTGCCACATTTTGCCGGAACCGCTATAATGAGGCCCACATGCTACCACCTGGACACATCGAGTTCACCTGGGCCACGCTCAACCTGCTGCAACGCCAGTTCGGACTGTTCGAAGAGGCCGACTATCGGCTGGCCGCGCTGGCGGCGGTGCTGCCGGATCTGATCGACAAGCCGCTGGCCACCTTCGTGCTCACCGACGCCGAGGCCGCGCTGCTCTATACCCACACCGCGCTGCTGCACGGCGGCGTCTGGCTGACGGCCGCGGCCGCCGGCCAGCTTGAGCGCAGCCTGCCCTATCTGCTGGCCTTCTCCGGCCATCTGCTGGCCGACCGCATGTGGCGCTTCCGCCAGACGCTGCTCTGGCCGCTGCGCGGTCGGCATTTCCACCGCTGGAAACACGTCGGCTCGCCCCAGGCTTTCGTCCAGGCGTATGCCGATATCATTCGTTCCAAGCCGTTCCTGTTGACCTTCGAGGCCATCGGCGGCCTGTTGCTGGCCTGGTTCATTCTCGACCGCGAGCTCTGGCAGCGCGAAAACCTGGCCGCCTTCGTCAAGAACGGGACTTTCGGTGATCGGTGATCGGTGATCGGTGATCGGTGACCGGTGACCGGTGACCGGTGATCGGTGATCGGTGATCGGTGACTTCTGACTTCTGACTTCTGACTTCTGCCCCCCCCATGCGCGTCATCTCTGGCACGGCCAAGGGCCACCCTCTGCACAGCGTCCCCGGCGACTCGACCCGGCCTATCGCCGATCGGGTCAAGTCGGCTTTGTTCAGCATCCTCGAATCGCAGGAGGCGATCCGCGGCCGGCGCTGGCTGGATCTGTTCGGCGGAACGGGCGCGGTGGGCATCGAGGCGCTGAGTCGCGGTGCGGCCAGCGTGGTCTTCGTGGAGAAGGATGGCCGCGCGGTGCAGGTGTTGGGCCAGAATCTGCGCAGCACCGGCGTGGGCGAAGAGCGCCGCTCCCACGTGGTGCGCGGCGACGCCTTCGCCTATCTGCTGCGGCCGCAGATCGATCCCTTCGATTTGATCTACATCGCTCCGCCGCAGTACAAGGATATCTGGCAGAAGGCGCTGTGCGCCGTCGATGCCCGGCCAGAGCTGCTGACCGAGCGCGGCCAGGTGGTGGTGCAGATCTTCCCCAAGGAGGACGAGCCGACACTGCCGCTGGTCAATCTGCGCCGCTACGACGAGCGTCAATACGGCAGCACGCGCCTGATCTTCTACGATCTGTCGGAATCGGGGCCGCAGGAGGCCTGACCGCGCCCACCCGCGGCCTGAAGCAACTGTCCAAAAACAACTTCGCGGGTTGGCTCGGTCGGAGACCGGCCAAAGCGCGAAGTTAATTGCGGACAAGGTATGATCTCAAAAAACCGGGGTCGAGACTTCCGAAGTCTGCGCAGGTTTGTTCAAAACGAGCTCACAGTCCATAAGACTTCGGAAGTCTTCCCAAATCTATTGAGATGATACCGGACAAGCGCTAAGTGCTGACAGTCTCGGCCGGTTTCGGCGCTACCGACCGCGCCACCAATCCTTGCGCGAGCGGGGGTCCATGAAGGAGCC
>JAJTXO010000416.1 GCA_021463315.1 Caldilineales bacterium
AGCCTCGATGCTGAGGCTCCATTGGCCGGCAGCCGGCAGCTCCACCACCGTGCTCCACATGGGCAGCGCGGGCGCGCCGGGAATATCCAGCGTGGCATAGCCAGGCACACGCAGACCGGCCTCGTCCCACTGATAGACCGGCGTCTCTACGCGCAGTACGATCGTCTGCGGGGCGTCCTGGCCCGCCGCGCCACCCGCCGGCAGCAACATGGCGACCAGCAACACACCCCACAGCCAACGCCATCGACGAACAATACAAGAGTTTCCCATAACGCACCATTATCCTGATCAAAAATAACCGCTCTAACCGCTCGGGCCGCTCTTTGCGAAGCACCCCGGCAGGGGCCGACCGAGCCCGCTGTTTGGGTGGCTACCCTGTGCTCAGATCTTTCTGCTGTCCTGGCGGCAGTATACACGCGCGGCGGCATTCCTGCCAGAGCCAACGCAGGCCAAACGCGACAAAGCCCCCGGACGCTGACGCGTGACAGAGGCTTTGCTGGGCTGATGGGGGCAAGGGAGCAGTCCTTGCCCTGCACAACGCTGTTTCTGACCCAAGTCACCGGTCACGCAGCGCGTAGAGGACCCTCACCGGGCCGTGGCGGGTGACCGCGCCTGACAGATCTACATCCTCGATCCAATACCAGTAGCTGTTGCCCGCCTCCACCTTGAGATCCTGCCAGCCATAGCTTTGGCCCAGGGTGCTGCCGGGCGCGGGCGACGGCAGCCAGGCCATCCACTCCGGCGCGGCATCGGGCGCGGCGCTGCGCAACACGTGGAAGCCCATGTTGTCCAGCTCGCTGGTGGTTTCCCAGGCCAGCAGCACATGGCCAGGCCGCGCCTCGGCCGTCAGGCTGGCCAGCACCACCGCCAGCGGCGCATAGGGGCGCAGCGCGAAGGTGGAGTAGGCGCCGATTCCCTCCACGGTGGTGAACAGCGCGGGGCCGTTGACGCCCGAGCTGCCCGGCAGCGGCCCTTCCCAGACCGTGCCGTTCCAGTGAAAACCGCTGGGGCTGGCGACGCCGTTGGCCTCAGCCGCGCTGTAGTACAGGGTGAGGTTGGATGGGCTGGCTATGGTCGGCGTCACCTCGTAGCAGCGCAGCACATCCGCGCTGCCCGGCTCGCAGCTCTGCTCGCCCCGCACCGACACCGCTGTGTAGCCCATGCTGGCTGCCGGGGCGATATCCACCCCCCAATAGCGCGTGGCGTTGCCGGCTGCGTTCTTGATGCGCAGGAATTCCACCACTCCCCCGGTCGCCAGTCGAGACTGGCGCAGCGCGCCGCGGTTGACCACGGTTCCCTCCACGGTCAGCGCGGCGCCGGCCAGATCCAGGGTTGCGCCCGGCTGCACGGTCAGGCTGCCGTCCAGCGCCAGGTCTCTGTCCAGCGCGGCCTGAAACGCGTCGCTGCCGCTGCCGATTTGCAGATTGTGCAGCTTTTGGCCGGACGGCAACGCCAGCAGCGCCAGTTGGTTGCCGGCCAGGACCACCGTGCTGTTGGCAGTGGCGATCTGCGCCGCGCCCAGCGCCTCCAGGCCGCCGTGCAGGGTCAGCACGCCGCCGGCGATGGATGCCTGCGCGCCCGGCTCCAGCAGCAGGCTGCGCACCTCCCCGTTGCCGGCGATGGTTGGGAAGCGGCCGCCGGCAGGCGCCGCGGGGACGTTGGCGAAGCTGGCCGGGCCGGGCAGCCCCGCGCCGCTCCAGTTGGCCGCGTTGTTCCATGCGCTGCTGGCTGCGCCCGTCCAGATCGACACCTGCTGGCAGGCGGCCACGGCCGCGTCCAGCTTCAGGCGCGGCTTGGTGTAGACCCCGCCAGAGCGGCCGTCGCGCACCGCAACGCCGGTCTGCTCCAGAATCGTCTCGATCTGGTTGATGCTCAGGCTGGGATTGGCCTGCTTGCACAGGGCAAACGCGCCGGCCACGAAGGGCGCGGCCATGGAGGTGCCGCTCATGCCGCCATAGCTGCCGCCGATGACCGCGGAGGTGATGGCATAGGCCGGCGCCAGCAGATCCACCAGGCTGTGGAGGTTGTAGATCGCCGCATCGGTCGGTGGGTTGCCGCTGATGGCGACGCCGCCCACGGCCACCGCGCTGGTGATGCAGGCCGGCGAGGTCAGTCCGTTGCGGAAGTTGTTGTTGCCTGCGGCGACCACCGTGGCGATGCCCGCGGCGCGTAGATTGTCGATGGCCGGCTTGCGGCTGTCGTTGTCACAGGCGCCCGTGTACTGGCTGCCGCCCAGGCTCATGTTGACCGAGGCCAGCGCGCGGGCCGGGCGCAGCGTGGTGTAGACGTAGTCCAGGGCGCGCATCTGGTCGGTGATGAAACTCAACATGCAACTGCCGCTGCCCCCGCAGTTGGCGTAGTTGGTGAAACGGGTGTAGACCTGGATGGCGATGATGTCGGCCTGGCGCGCCACCCCGTGGAGGGAGCTGGCGCCGCGACCTGCGGCGATGCCGGTCACGTGAGTGCCATGGTTGCACAGCGAGCTCGCGCCGTTCCAGCAGGCTGTGTTGCTGATGTCCGCCTCGGCCGCGGCCACGCCGTACTGGGTGTTGCTTCCATTGGGGCAGGCCGAAGTCTGTCCCCCTGCGCCGTTGACGTTGGAGAAGCAGGCGCCGTCCACCAGGCGGCCGGCGAAGAAGGGATGGTCGGTGTCGATGCCGGTGTCCAGGATCACCACGGCCTGGCCGCTGCCCTCGATGCCGCTGGCCCAGACGGCCGGCAGCCCAAGGTGCTGGGCGCTGTTTTCCAGAGCCGGCGCGGCCGGCACATCCTCCTGGATGCCGGCCACCTGCGGCAGGCTGGCCAGCGTGGCCAGCGCGTCTGCATCCACCCGCAGCGCCACGTAGGGGAGGGTGATGAAGGTGGCGGCCACCTGCGCCCCTGTTCCCTCCAGAGCGGTCAGCAGGGCAGCGCTGGCTGCGGCGATAGCAGCTCGCTGGTCCAGCGCCGCGGCCGGGCTGACCTCCAGCTCGGCGGCAAAGGGCTGGGGCAGCGCCAGTTCGGCCAGCACCAGCAGGCTGCCGGCGCTGCGGGCCTTGGCCAGCAGATCCTCCAGCGTCGCTTCTCCCGCGTCCCCATAGACGCCGATCCGGGGGAGCGCCGCGTTTCCTGCCGCCAGCGCCGCGCCGGGTCGCTGCAGCGGCAGGCCGGCGCTCAAAACAACCAGAACCAACAGCAGCTTCCAAACGGGATGCTTGCCTTCCATCTTGACCATTCCTTTCACGCGTTCAGTGGGGCGTGCTCACCGACTCCTGTGGCGATTGCGTTGCTCGTCTTCGGTGTCAGGCGCTCATGTGATAGCTTCACTATACAAACGCGGGTCACGGCGGTCAATAGGAAATTGGTACTGGCATTGCTGTCAACGCGGCGCGTTCGCATCCACACATCGGGCGTGGACAAAAAAAAGCGTCGGACGCAACTGCTGCGTCCGACGCCTCTTGATCGTGGATTATCCTGGAATGCAGCTACTCAACCCGCGGCTACACTGCGTCCGCGCCACGCGCCACGCGCCGGCGCCAGGCCGCGAGCCCAGCCAGCCCGGCCGCCAGGAGCAGCACCAGCCAGGTCAGCCAGGCCGGCGCGGCCGCGCTGTCGGCCTGCACGCTGCTCAGCGTCACCGCGGTCGGCGCCTGGTAGAGGACGCTCACCGGCCCGTGCAGCGTGGTCGCGCCGTAGACGTCCAGGTCTTCCAGCCAGTAGTAGTAGGTCTCGCCCGCTGCCAGCTCCGCGGCATCCTGCCAGGTGTAGAGGAAGCCGCTGGGGCTGCCCGGCGACTGCGAGGGGATCAGCGTCGTGTTGAGCTCGCGATCCGGCTCGGCCGGCGTCGTCCCGCGGTAGAGGTTGAAGCCGCGGTTGCCCAGCTCACTGACGGTTTCCCAGGTCACGCGCACGAAGTCGTCCACTTGTTCAGCCTCGAAGCTGGCCAGCGTCACCGCCAGCGGGCCTGCGCCGCTGTAGATCGCCAGCGCGTCCATGCTGCCCAACGTCTGGTTGACGATCTGGCCGCTGGCGTTGACCACGATCAGGTCGACCTCCGGCGCGCGGATGGCCAGCACCGGATCGAGGCATTGGCCGGTGTTGGGGTCGAAGTCGTAGTGAACCACGTTGCAGTAGTTGCCCGCGGCCAGGCCGGTCTGGTAGGTGGTCACCGCGCTGCTGCCGGTGCGGTTGATGGCGACGAAGCCCTTGCTGCCCAGCCCGAAGGCGATATGGTCGCTGGGCGCGCCGCCGATGTTCTGCCAGTGAACCACCGGCTGGCCGGCCGTGGCCTGGCGGAAGCGCACCATGTTGGCGGTGGCGGTGCGCCGGTGCTCACAGGTCCACGCGCCGTTCACATAGGCCGGCGAGCAGTTGGCGGGGACATCGCCAGCAACCTGGCTGGGTCCGTAGACCGGCCGGGTGGCCGCGCCCAGGCCAACGCCCCAGGTGATCCCGTTGTCGTTGGTGCTGGGCGGCCCCATGCTGTCGCCTG
>JAJTXO010000417.1 GCA_021463315.1 Caldilineales bacterium
CGAGCCAGCCCCACCCCGCCTACCGCGCTCCGACCTCCTCCATCCCATAGCCGATCCAGCGCTTCATGAGAAGCAGTCAGCGCGCGCGTTTTGACTATCGCTGCATCTCATGGTATCATTACTGCCGGTCGATTTAGCACTCTCATGGTGAGAGTGCTAAGCATTGTATAGCCGTAACTGCGCAGCCCAAGACTTCGGAAGTCGCCGCAGCAGTCTCGGGTGAAAGACCAGATTCGATGCGGCGACTGCCGAAGTCTTTCGGTCGCACCGGCCTGAGTAGTAGCATATAGCCAAGGAACGCTGAACCCGTGAGCACGCTCAACCCGCGCCGGCAGGCAGTGCTGGCCATCGTCGTCCAGGAATATATCGCCACGGCCCAGCCCATCGGCTCCAAGATGGTGGTGGAAGAGTATGGCCTGAAGGTCAGCCCCGCCACTATCCGCAACGAGATGAAGGCGCTGGAGCAGCAGGGCTTTCTGACGCACCCCCACACCTCGGCCGGCCGCGTGCCCACCGAGGAAGGCTATCGCTACTTCGTTCAGCATCTGCTGCCCGACCAGCCGCTGACGCTGGATGACCAGTTCACCATTCAGCACCTCTTTCATCAGGTGGGCCGCGAGACCGACCAATGGGCGCAGTTGGCGGCCGCGGTGCTGGCCCACGCCTCGCAGATGGGCGCGCTGGCCACGCCGCTGCGCTCCGACCGCTGCCGCTTCAAGCATATCGAGCTGGTCGAGGTGCGCCACGGGCTGGCGCTGTTGGTGTTGGTGCTGCATCGCGGCGTCGTCAAACAGCAGATGCTCAGCCTGGACTACGGCGTTAGCCAGGAGGAGCTCAGCCAGCTCTCCAACCAGCTCAACGATCAGTTGGCCGGGCTGACCGCCGGCGAGATGGAGAGCAGCGCGCTGGCGTTGCCAGAGCTGGGACGGCAGGTGGTCGCGGTGGTTCAGAGCGTGATGGCGCGCGAGGACAATCCCGACAACGAGCAGATCTTCCGCGAGGGCCTGTCCCATGTGTTGACGCAGCCGGAATTCTCCCTGGTCGAGGATGCCCATCAACTGGTCACGGTGCTGGAGCAGCCGCCGCTGCTGGGCTCGATCTTCGAGAATGTGCGCCAGCGGGATGGCGTGCAGATCCTGATCGGCGGCGATGGGCGCTACGAGCCGCTGCGCTCGCTGAGCCTGGTGCTCTCGCGCTACGGCGCGCCCGACGGCGCCAGCGGCGTGCTGGGCATCGTCGGCCCCGTGCGCATGCAGTACGGCCGCACGATCTCCCTGGTGCGCTACGTCTCCCAGATGTTGAGCGAGCTGGTGGAACAGTGGTACGGCGCATAGGCGCAACCAAACCGCTCGGCCTACGTAAAGACAAAGGTGCTGTTCAGCCGCCGGGTGCGAACCCGTTGATTGAGGTGGCAGCCGTATCGCAAGCAACGGACATGCCCCCGCCTGAACAGTCACAAGACAAGGAAACAGAGATGCGTTCGCAGAAGAAACGAGTTTTCGATCAGAATATCCCATTGGACCAAGAGCCGGATGACGCGGCCGGCGAATTCCCGCTCGACCCCCAGCCAGACGAAGAGGCTGGGATCAGTTGGCAGGAACTGGTGGAGTCGTTCGAAGAGCAGGCCACGGCCGATGATCCCGTGATTCAACTGGTGCAGGAGTACAAAGAAGCCATCAAGGCACGCGACGAGGCCGAAGACCGCTATCTGCGGGCCGCGGCCGAGTTTGCCAATGCCCGCCGCCGCGCCGAGCTGCGCGCCGACCATGAGGTGCGCGCGGCCAAGGAGGCGATTCTGGGCGGTCTCCTGCCCGTGGTCGACGATCTGGATCGGGCCTTGCAGGCTGCGCTGGCCGACGGCCAGTCCGATTCCTGGCTGGAAGGCTTCGTGCTGATCCAGCGCAAGCTGATCAGCGCCTTGGAGCGCCAGGGCGTTTCGGCCATGGTGGTCGAAGGCCAGCCCTTCGATCCGACCCTGCATCAGGCCGTCATCATGGAAGAGGCCGACGGCACGCCCTCGGGCCACGTCACCCAGGAGCTGCAAAAAGGCTATCTGCTCGATGGCCGCGTGCTGCGCCCCGCCATGGTCAAAGTCGCCCAATAAGCCACGCAGGTCCGGCTACCAGCCGGACGAAGCGCCGGCATCGCAGGTCCGGCTACCAGCCGGACCTGGCAGCAGTTTTCGCAAACATCAAGGAGTTCAACAGCTATGGGTAAAATTATCGGCATCGATCTGGGCACCACCAACTCGGCGGTGGCCGTGATGGAACAAGGCGAACCGGTGGTCATTCCTTCGTCCGAGGGCTCCCGCCTGATCCCCTCGGTAGTGGCGGTCAATCCCAAGACCGGCGAGCGGCTGGTGGGCCAGGTGGCGCGGCGCCAGGCCGTCACCAACCCCGACAACACCATTTTCTCGGTCAAGCGCCTGATGGGGCGCAAGTTCAGCGATCCCGAGGTGCAGAAGGCGATCAAGGTGCTGCCCTACAAGATCGTTGAGCGCCCCAACGGCGACGCAGCCGTGGTCATGGGCGGCAAGGACTACTCGCCCCCGGAGATCTCGGCCATGATCCTGCAGAAGATCAAGCACGACGCCGAGCAGTACCTGGGCGAGACCGTCACCCAGGCCGTGATCACCGTGCCGGCCTACTTCAACGACAGCCAGCGCCAGGCCACCAAGGATGCCGGCCGCATCGCCGGCCTGGAGGTGCTGCGCATCATCAACGAGCCCACCGCCTCGGCCCTGGCCTATGGCCTGGACAAGAACGTGGAGAAGCGCATCGCGGTCTATGACCTGGGCGGCGGCACTTTCGACGTGTCGATCCTGGACGTGGGCGAAGGCGTGTTCGAGGTCAAGTCCACCAACGGCGACACCTTCCTGGGCGGCGACGACTTCGACCAGCGCGTGATCAACTGGGTGGCCGACGAGTTCAAGAAGGACCAGGGCATCGACCTGCGCCAGGACCGCATGGCCTTGCAGCGCCTGAAGGAAGCCGCCGAGAAGGCTAAGATCGAGCTCTCCACGGTGATGCAGACCGAGATCAACCTGCCCTTCATCACCGCCGACGCCGGCGGCCCCAAGCACCTGCAGATGAACCTGAGCCGCAGCAAGCTGGAGCAGCTCACGGCCGATCTGGTGGAGCGCACCATGGGCCCCTGCCGCCAGGCCATCGAGGATGCCAACCTGCGCGCCAGCGACATCGCCGAGGCCGTGCTGGTGGGCGGTCAGACCCGCATGCCGGCCGTGCAGGAGGCGGTGCGCAAGTTCTTTGGCCGCGAGCCGCACAAGGGGGTCAACCCCGACGAGGTGGTGGCCGTGGGCGCGGCCATCCAGGCTGGCGTGCTGGGCGGCGAGGTCAAGGATGTGCTGCTGCTGGACGTGACCCCGTTGACCCTGGGCATCGAGACCCTGGGCGGCGTGGCCACGCCGATCATCGAGCGCAACACCACCATCCCCACCCGCAAGAGCCAGGTTTTCTCGACCGCGGCCAACAACCAGACCAGCGTCGAGATCAAGGTGGTGCAGGGCGAGCGGCCCATGGCGGCCGACAACAAGCTGCTGGGCAACTTCATCCTGGACGGCATCCCGCCCGCGCCGAGGGGCATGCCGCAGATCGAGGTCACCTTCGACCTGGACGCGGACGGCATTCTGCACGTCAACGCCAAGGACAAGGCCACCGGCCGCGAGCAGAGCATCCGCATCACCGCGTCCAGCGGCCTGAGCAAGGACGAGGTCGACCGCATGGTCAAGGATGCGGCCGCGCACAAGGCCGAGGACCAGCGACGCCGCGAGGAAGTGGAGGCGCGCAACCAGGCCGACGGCGCCGTCTTCCAGGTGGAGAAGTTCATCAGCGACACCCCCAACCTGGCGGAAGAGGCCAAGTCGCAGCTCGAAGGCAAGATCGCGGCCGTGCGTTCGGCCATGCAGAGCTCGGACGCGGCCCGCATGCGCAGCACAGCCGACGAGCTGATGCAGGCCTGGCAGACCGTGGGCACGCAGATGCATCAGAGCTACCAGGAGCCCGAAGAGGGCCAGGCGCCCCCGCCGCCCCCGCCCGGCGGCGACGACGACGTGGTGGAAGGCGAGTTCCGCGAGGCGTAGGCCGCCCCGCTGTACACAAAACGGCTCCCGCACCGGTTGCGGGAGCCGTTTTTTTTTTGTTGGTAAGACTGACCCCCTACATCGAAATCGACCCCTTGCGAAAATCTGTCCGCCCCAGGATGGCGTTGACCAGCGAAGGACGGCCGGCGGCCGCGGCCTGGCGCGCTTCCTGCAAGACCTCGTCGGCCAGCTCGGGATCGTCCAGCCGAAAGCCAGCGCCGCCGTAGCCCTCGGCCACGCGGTGATAGTCGCTGTGGGCCAGCACGGTGGCCACGTCGTCGCCGAAGATCTCCACCTGCTCGCGCGCGATCTGCGACCAGCCGGCGTCGTTGCCCACCACCGCGATCACCGGCAGCCCGTGGC